>CAZMDO010000245.1:0-4100 GCA_964564445.1 uncultured Ruaniaceae bacterium
TCCAGGGAGATGACCGTGCCGAGGAAGCCGAGCACCATGAGGATGCCGTGCATCTGCCCGAGCCGGTCGGTGCGGACCGGGGCGGGCAGGCCGAGGAGCAGCAGCGCGGCATCGAGGCCGGCGAGCATGCACAGTCCGCCGCACGCGATCAGGGCAGCACGCACCGGGCGGTTCACCGCTCGCTCCTCCTCCTGACCGGTCGACGCCGATCCGCTGCCGCTCTCAGCCCCGGCGGGTCAGGCGCAGGGTCCAGGCCTCCGGGCCGGACTGCAGGTAGGTCACCTGCACCGGGTCCCGGTCGGCGATCTGGGCCAGCAGCGGCTTCGGGTCGTGCGGGGCGACCAGGTCCAGCGACCCACCGGCCGGGACCGCGCCGAGCGCGCCGAACACCGTGGCGTGCCGGATGGCGTGCGGGATCTCCCGGACGTCCAGCACCGGGACACCCTCGTCGGTGCAGCCACACCCGCAGCCGGAGGAGCTCACATCGGTCACGGGCAGCTCGGCGGCGCCGGCGGGCAGCGGCTGGGACTCGGTCATCGTTCCTCCAGGCATTCGGGCGCGCACGGTGCGCCGGTGGGGTGGGTGCGGTGCCGACCTGCCGCCGTGTCCCGGTGGCGGGCGCACCACGGCCAATATTACACTCCGCATTGTGAATAAAACGACCCGTCTGGGGCCAGTGCCGACCCCCGAGCCGTCACCCACACCCGGCCCGGCGCAACGGATCCTGTCCGCGCTCGGCGGGCCCGGTCAGGCCCGGTCCGTCGCCGAGCTGAGCTCGGCGCTCGGGGTGCACCCGAACACGGTGCGGGCGGCGCTGGCCGAGCTGCGCACCGCGGGGCTGGTGCAGCGCGACCGGGCGCGAGGCGGTGGCCGGGGGCGGCCGAGCTATGACTACTCCCTGACCCCGGCGGGCCGCAGCGCCCAGCCCAGCGGTCGGGCGTTCCGCGAGTACCGCAGCCTGACCGAGGCGTTCGCCAGCCACGTGGCCGACCGCTCCGAGGATCCCGGTGCGGACGCCCGGGCGATCGGGCGCACCTGGGGCGCGGCGCTGGCCGGTGACAACGCGGCGGCCGCCGACGGGAGCGAGGCCCGGACCGAGGCAGGCGGGACCAGGGGCCGGGCCGAGGCGGACGCCGCCATGGTCGACCTGCTCGCCGAGCTCGGTTTCGGTCCGGACCCGGATGCGGACGGCATCGCGCTGCGTACCTGCCCCCTGCTGGACCTGGCGCGGGAGATGCCCGAGGTGATCTGCCAGGTGCACCGTGGCCTGGTGGAAGGTGCGTTGGACCACTACGGCGCCCCGAGCAGCGGGGTCGAGCTGACCCCGTTCGCGGAGGTCGGGGCATGCCGCCTGCACCTGCACGGGCCTCCCGGCCAGGCCAGGCAGCAGGTCGGTGCGCCCGCCGCCTCGCCGGCACCGACGCAGAACAGCTCGCGGGCTGGGCGAACAGTTCCAGAGCAATGAATCACCTGGACAAGTTCCCCATCATATGCGCCCGTATTAGGGCACGTGAGCATGCGGAAATTCCGTCGGGAAAATGCCGCTCGGTGTTGGTTGCTGCACCATTTGGGTGGGGTTATGTTAGGAGCGAAATCCACGCTCGATTGCAGCTCCCCAGGAGGGCAGATGCTCGCCCCAGCATTGTCTGACTCACCGGTCGCGTCGGGCTCTGGTCCCGCCGCCCGGCACCGGGTCGGGACCACCGGACCTGCCGGGTCGTCCGGCCCCAGCGCAAGGAGTGGGCGATGACCCCGAGCAAGGTGTCCATCGAGGGACCGCTGGAGGCGGCCCTGGTGCAGACGCGGCGGTTCTTCGTGCCGCACGCGGAGATCTCCGCCGACAACCGCACCCTCAGCCTGCAGGGCGGCCGGTCCGGTGACGCGTTCTACCGGGACCGGTGGAGCCACGACAAGGTGGTCCGCTCCACGCACGGGGTGAACTGCACCGGCTCCTGCTCCTGGAAGGTCTACGTCAAGGACGGGATCATCACCTGGGAGGCCCAGCAGACCGACTACCCCTCGGTCGGTGCTGACCGGCCGGAGTACGAGCCCCGCGGCTGCCCCCGCGGCGCAGCGTTCTCCTGGTACACCTACTCCCCCACCCGGGTGCGCTACCCGTACGTGCGCGGCACGCTGCTGTCGATGTTCCGCGAGGCGCGCCAGCGCCTGGGCGACCCGGTGCTCGCCTGGGCCGAGATCGTCCAGGATCCCGAGAAGACCCGGCGGTACAAGTCCGGCCGCGGCAAGGGTGGGCTGGTGCGCTCCACGTGGGCCGAGACGGTGGAGATGATCGCCGCCGCGCACGTGTACACGATCAAGCGCTGGGGCCCGGACCGGATCGCCGGGTTCTCCCCGATCCCGGCGATGTCGATGGTCAGCTATGCCTCCGGGGCTCGGTTCAACGAGCTCATCGGTGCCCCGATGCTCAGCTTCTACGACTGGTACGCCGACCTGCCGGTCGCCTCACCGCAGGTGTTCGGTGACCAGACCGACGTACCCGAGTCCGGCGACTGGTGGGACGCGGCGCTGCTGATGATGTGGGGCTCGAACGTGCCCCTGACCCGCACCCCGGACGCGCACTGGATGACCGAGGCCCGCTACCGCGGCCAGAAGGTGATCGCGGTGGCACCGGACTACGCCGAGAACGTCAAGTTCGCCGACGAGTGGGTCTCCCCCGCTCCGGGCACGGATGCTGCCTTGGCGCTGGCGATGGGTCACGTGGTGCTGAAAGAGTTCTTCGTGGACCGCAGCACACCATTCTTCGACGACTACGTGAAGACGTTCACCGACCTGCCATTCTTGGTGCGACTGGACCGCGGCGAGGACGGAACGTGGCGCACCGGGAAATTCCTCGTCGCCGACGACTTCGACAATGCTGAGTCCACCTCACAGAATTCGGAATTCAAACCCGCAGTTCTGGACCGCAAGACCGATACCGCGGTGATTCCGAACGGCACCCTGGGCCACCGCTACGGCGAGGAGGGCGAGGGCCGGTGGAACCTCGACCTCGGTGAGATCGACCCGGTGCTGAGCCTGTACACCGAGGGCGGACCGAGCGAGGAGGTGCTGCTACCGCGGTTCGACGCACCGGACGGGAAGGTGGTGCACGAGCCGCGCGGGGTGCCGGTGCGCCGGGTCGGGGAGCACGTGGTCACCACCGTGTTCGACCTGATGCTCGCCCAGTACGGGGTGTCCCGGCCCGGTCTGGGCGGCACCTGGCCCACCGGGTACGACGACCCGACCACCGCCTGCACCCCCGCCTGGGCCTCGGAGATCACCTCGGTGCCGATGGCCAAGATCGTGCGGCTGGGCCGGGAGTTCGCCCAGAACTCCGAGGACTCCAAGGGCCGCTCGATGATCCTCATGGGTGCCGGTACGAACCACTGGTACCACTCGGACCTGATCTACCGGGCGATGCTGATGCTCACCACGATCACCGGCTGCCAGGGCCGCAACGGCGGCGGCTGGGCGCACTACGTGGGCCAGGAGAAGGTGCGTCCGCTGACCGGGTTCCAGCACGGGGCGTTCGCCCTGGACTGGAGCCGCCCGCCGCGGCACATGAACCAGACCGCCTACTGGTACGTGAACACCAGCCAGTACCGCTACGACACCTACGGGGCGGACACCGTCGGCGCCGGCACCGGCGCGTTCGCCGGCCAGTCCGTGATGGACCTGCTCTCGCTGTCCGTGCGACTGGGCTGGACGCCCTCCTACCCGACGTTCGACCGGAGCTCGCTGGCGATCGCGGACGAGGCGGCCGAGGCCGGTACCGACCCGGTGAGCTACGCCGTCGACGAGCTGAAGAACGGCCGGATGCGCTTCGCGGTGGAGAACCCCGAGGCGGAGGAGAACTGGCCCCGGGTGCTCACCCTGTGGCGCTCGAACCTGTTCGGCTCCAGCGCCAAGGGCAGCGAGTACTTCCTCAAGCACCTGCTCGGCACCGACCATGCCGTCACCGCGACCGAGGCGCCCGCCGGGCAGCGGCCGACCAGCATCGACTGGCCGGAGGAGGCGCCGCAGGGCAAGCTCGACCTGCTGATGACCATCGACTTCCGGATGACCAGCTCGACCATCCTGTCCGACGTGGTGCTGCCGGCGGC
>CAZMDO010000246.1:0-4097 GCA_964564445.1 uncultured Ruaniaceae bacterium
CGAGCATCTGCTCCAGGGCGAAGGCCAGGTCGCGGCTCGGGTCGCCGCTGCTGGTGATGGTCTGCAGGGCGAGGAGGATCACGCCGTCGTCGCGGTGCATCGCCGGGATCATCCCCGGCAGCACGGTGGCGATGGTGATGTCCCGGTCGCCGCGGGCGGCAGTGGTGCGCACCTGGGCGGTGGCGGCGGGCACGACCTCGCGCATCGCCACCCAGTCGGCCTCACCGGGCAGACCCTCGAAGGAGCGCCGGGGGGCGGGGTTGGCCGCCTGCGCGGCTGCCGCCTTGCGCGCCGCCCGACGGGCGGCCACCTTCTCGTTGACCGGGCCCTTCTTCTTCCGTTTCGCCATGGCGAACAGCCTATCGGCCACGGCAGGCTCCGCCCGCGCGCCGGGCCGGGGTGGCGCAGCGGGCCGGGGGTGGCGCACCTGGGCGGTGGCGGCGCGGCGGGTCGGGGGTGGCGCGCTGGGCCACGGGCGCTTCGCCGAGCCGGGGCGACGCATCGGCACCTCGTTCGGATCGACCGCACCGGCGTGGGGTGGCACGATGGCGGCTATGCACGAGCGCGCAGGGCAGGTGGCCCGCCCCGAGGACCTCATCGATCCGGACGCCGTGGTCGGTGCCTACTACGACCGTTCCCCCGACGTCGACGACCCGGCCCAGCAGGTGGTCTTCGGCACATCCGGGCACCGCGGCTCCAGCCTGGACGGTGCGTTCAACGAGGACCACATCGTGGCCATCACGCAGGCGATCGTGGAGTACCGCTCGGCCGCCGGCATCGATGGTCCGCTGTACATCGGTCGGGACACGCACGCACTGTCCGAGCCGGCGCAGCGCACCGCCCTGGAGGTGCTCGCCGCCGCCGGGGTGGAGGTGCGGGTGGACGCCCGGGACTCCTGGACGCCCACGCCGGCGTTGTCCCACTCGATCCTGCGGCACAACGGCGCCGGCTCGCACGAGGGCGTGCGCACCGAGGGCCCGGGGGTGGCTGACGGGATCGTGGTGACCCCCTCGCACAACCCGCCCCGGGACGGCGGCTTCAAGTACAACCCGCCGCACGGCGGGCCGGCAGGGTCGGAGGCCACCGCGGCCATCGCGGCCCGCGCGAACGAGCTGTTGCGCTCCGGTGTGCACAAGGTCGCCCGGATGCCGTACGAGCGCGCCGCCGAGGCGGACACCGTGCACAAGCACGACTACCTGCTCACCTACGTCGACGACCTGGACAGCGTGCTGGACCTGGACGCGATCCGCGGCTCCGGGGTGCGCATCGGTGCCGACCCGCTGGGCGGGGCCTCGGTGGAGTACTGGGCGGAGATCGCCGAGCGGCACAACCTGGACCTGACCGTGGTGAACCCGCAGGTGGACCCGCGCTGGTCGTTCATGACGCTGGACTGGGACGGCAAGATCCGGATGGACTGCTCCTCCCCCTCGGCGATGGCTTCGCTGGTGCAGCGGATGCGCGGCGACGGGCCGGCCCCGTTCGACATCGCCACCGGCAACGACGCCGACTCCGACCGGCACGGCATCGTCACCCCGGACGGCGGGCTGATGAACCCGAACCACTACCTCGCGGTGGCGATCGGCTACCTGTTCACCCACCGGCCGCAGTGGGCCGCCGAGGCCGCGGTGGGCAAGACGTTGGTCTCCTCGGCGCTGATCGACCGTGTGGTGACGGCGATGGGGCGGCGCCTGGTGGAGGTACCGGTGGGCTTCAAGTACTTCGTCCCAGGGCTGCTGGACTCCTCGGTGGCCTTCGGCGGGGAGGAGTCCGCCGGCGCCTCGTTCCTGCGCCGGGACGGCTCGGTGTGGACCACGGACAAGGACGGCATCCTGCTCGCGCTGCTCGGCGCGGAGATCATCGCCGTCACCGGCCGGTCCCCCAGCCAGCTGCACGAGGAGCAGGTCGCCGAGCACGGGGAGAGCTGGTACGCCCGGGTGGACGCCCCGGCCACCCGGGAGCAGAAGGCCACCCTCGCCAAGCTCGCCCCGGAGGACGTCACCGCCACCGAGCTGGCCGGTCAGCCGATCACCGCGGCCCTGGTCAACGCCCCGGGCAACGACGCACCGATCGGCGGGCTGAAGGTCACCACCGAGGATGCGTGGTTCGCCGCCCGTCCCTCCGGCACCGAGGACGTGTACAAGATCTACGCCGAGTCGTTCGTCTCCGCCGACCACCTGGCCCGCGTGCAGGCAGCTGCCCGCGAGGTGGTCTCCGGGGCGCTCGGCGGCTGAGCCGGCACCGCCGAGGACGCGGGTTCAGACCTCGGCAGCCTCGCCGTCCACCAGCGCGAGCAGGGTCCCGCCGTGCTCGCCGGCCACCTGCGCCAGCCGGGCGGCGGTGGACCGCATCCCGACGTCGCTGAGGTAGGCGTCGTGGATCGGCAGCACCCGGCTCGGGCGCGCCCCGGAGACGAAGTCGAGCACCTCGCCGAGCTTCAGCCACGGTCCGCTGACCGGCACCGCGAGCACCGGCACCCGCCGGTCCGGGAGCGCGAACGAGTCCCCCGGGTGGTACAGCGTGCCGTCCACCAGCACACCCACGTTGCTGCCGGAGTCGATGTCCCGGTGCACCGGGGCGTGCCGGCCGCCGGTGAAGGCGAGCACGGTGGACCCGAGGGCGGCAGCATCGCCCGGCTTGACGGTGTCCACGTCCGCACCGGTGGCGGTGATCACCTCGGCCAGGGCCGCCACCGTGCCGGCCGGCGCGAGCAGGACTGCGGCCGGGCTGTCGGTGAGGATCTGGCGGACCAGCGCCGGGTCGGCGTGGTCGGCGTGGGCGTGGGTGAGCACCAGCGCGTCCACACCGGTGGTGGTCGGGACCGTGGAGTAGGTGCCCGGGTCGATGAGCACCCGCGTGCCGCGCACCTCCAGGTCCAGGCAGGCATGCCCGCGCTTGGTGATCCTCATGTCCGCCGAGCCTAATCCTGTCCGCGCCGCCGGGCAGCGACTCCGCGCGGGCTCAGCCGCCGAGGCCGCGGGTCCGCGCCACCGGCGCAGGGGCCGGGCCGGTCGTGCCAGGATGGTGTGCCGTGACCACCGACACCTCCCCGCTCGCCGGGTTCCGGCTGCGCACCGTTGAGCAGCACCTCGGCGTCTACGGCATCCACCTGTACCGCGAGGGCCACGAAGACCTCGAGCACCGGTTCCGCGCCGACGACCGGGTGAACATCTACTCCGGCTCGAAGACGTTCACGGCGCTGGCGGTCGGCATCGCCGCCGACGAGGGGCTGCTCCGCCTGGACGACCCGGTGACCGGCTTCTTCCCCGGCACCCGGCACGCTGACGGGCTCGAGGCGATCACCCTCCGGCACCTGCTGCAGATGACCTCGGGGAACCCCGTCACCTGGTTCGAGCCGCCCGCCGAGGCGCCGCAGGACGTGCTCGGCACCTGGCTGGCCACCGAGCCGGTGCGCCCGGCCGGGGAGAGGTTCGAGTACTCGAACGCCTCCACCTACCTGCTCAGCCGGGTGGTGCACGCCGTGTCCGGCACCGACGTGCGCGACTTCCTCGTGCCCCGGCTGTTCGACCCGTTGGGCATCGCCAACCCGCAGTGGCTGCGCTGCCCGCTCGGGTTCAGCGAGGCGGCCAAGGGGCTGCACCTGACCACCAGCGAGTTCGCCCGGCTCGGCCGGCTGCTGCTGCAGCGTGGTGCCTGGCACGGCACCCAGCTGGTGCCCGCGGCGTTCGTGGACGCGATGCACACCGACGTGGTGCCCACCGCCCACGCGACGGCCGACCCGGAGTCGGCGGCCGGCTACGGCTACCAGGTGTGGCGGTGCACCCCGCACGGCGTCTGGCGCGCCGACGGCAAGTACGGGCAGTTCTCCGTGGTGCTGCCCGCACACCGGTCGGTGGTGACCATCACCGCCCACCACGAGGGGGTCGCGAACGACCTGCTGCGCGCCGTGTGGGCGGAGGTGCTGCCGCTGCTTCCGGCCGCCGGCTGACCGGCACTGCCCGGACCCTTTCGATGGCAGAATCCGTTCGTGTTCGCGCCGTACGCCCGCGTCCTGGGACTCCCGGGCACGCTGAGGTTCTCCACGGCCGGGGTGCTGGCCCGGCTGCCGATCTCGATGGTCAGCCTGTCCATCGTGCTGA
>CAZMDO010000247.1:0-4091 GCA_964564445.1 uncultured Ruaniaceae bacterium
TGATCGCCACCGGCGGCATCGGCGCCAACCACGACCTGGTGCGCTCCTCCTGGCCCACCGAGCGAGGCACCCTCCCGGCCCCGCTGCTCTCCGGCGTCCCGGACAGCACCGACGGCTCCGGCCTGGCCCTCGCCCGCGATGCCGGCGCGGCCGTGGTCCATGCCGGTCGGATGTGGCACTACCCCGAGGGCATCCCGATGCCCGAGGGCATCTGGTCCCGGCACGGCGTGCGCATCCTGCCCGGGCCGAGCTCGCTGTGGCTGGACTCGAAGGGGCAGCGCCTGCCCGCACCGCTGTTCCCCGGGTTCGACGCCCTCGGTGCCCTGGAGCACCTGGTCGCCGGTGGGCACGGCCACTCCTGGTTCGTGCTGAACAAGGCGATCATGGAGACCGAGTTCGCCCTCTCCGGCTCCGACCAGAACCCGGACCTGACCGAGAAGGACCTGCGTCTGCTCGCCCAACGGGTGCTGCCCGGAGCGGTCGGCCCGGTGGCGAAGTTCGCCGAGCAGTCACCCGAGTTCGTCTGGGCCGACTCCCCTGCCGAGCTCGCCGCCCGGATGAACGCCCTGACCGGGTCCGAGGACGTCGACCCCGACGAGCTGGCGCACCTGATCAGCCTGCGCGATGCGCAGGTCGGCTCCGGCCTGGGCAAGGACCCACAGGTGGCGGCGATCCACCACGCCCGCGGCTACATCGTGGACAAGCGGATGCGGGTGGCCCCACCCCGGCCGCTGACCACCGCCAAGGACGGCCCGCTGCTCGCGGTGCGGCTGCAGGTGCTCACCCGCAAGACCCTCGGCGGGGTGCACACCGACACCTCCGGGCGGGTGCTCTCCCCCTCCGGCGAGGTGATCGACGGGCTGTACGCCGCCGGCGAGGCGGCCGGGTTCGGCGGCGGCGGGGTGCACGGGCGCCGCGCCCTGGAAGGCACCTTCCTCGGCGGGTGCCTGTACAGCGGCCGGGTGGTCGGCACCTCGATCTGACCCACGCCCGCACGTCCCCGCTCCCCGGGCAGGACCGAGCGCCGGAGCCGGATACAGTGTGGACGTGAGTTCTGATGCCCCCACCGCCGACATCCTCGAGGCCGACGAGAACGAGCTGAGCACCGAGGCGACCTCCCACCGCAGCCTGGACCGGGCGGTGGCGCGCAGCGCCGCGATCGAGGCAGAGCTGGGCAGCAACGCCGGGGCCTACCGGGTGCTCACCGGCGACCGGCCCACCGGCCGGCTCCACCTGGGCCACTACCTGGGCACCCTCGCCAACCGGGTGCGGCTGCAGGACCTCGGGGTGCAGACCATGCTGCTGGTGGCCGACTACCAGGTGATCACCGACCGCGACGACGCCGGCCCGGTCGCCGAGCGGGTGCGCGACCTGGTCACCGACTACCTGGCGGTGGGCATCGACCCGGAGCGGACCACGATCTTCGCCCACTCCGCGGTACCGGCACTGAACCAGCTGATGCTGCCGTTCCTGTCCCTGGTCACCGACTCCGAGCTGCGCCGCAACCCCACCGTGAAGGCCGAGTTCGAGGCCACCGGCGGGCGGCCGATGAGCGGGCTGCTGCTCACCTACCCGGTGCACCAGGCCGCCGACATCCTGTTCTGCAAGGCGAACCTGGTGCCAGTGGGTAAGGACCAGCTGCCGCACCTGGAGCTCACCCGGGTGATCGCGCGCCGGTTCAACGAACGCTACGCCGGCGGCAGGAGCGTGTTCCCCGCCCCGGACGCGCTGCTCAGCCAGGCCACCAACGTGCTCGGCGTGGACGGGCAGAAGATGTCCAAGTCCCGGCACAACACCATCGAGCTGGCGATGACCGAGGACGAGACCGCCAAGCAGCTCAAGCGCGCGGTCACCGACTCCGACCGGCACATCACCTACGAGCCGGACCGCCGCCCGGAGGTGGCGAACCTGCTGCTGATCGCCGCGGAGATGACCGGCCGGGCGCCGGAGGAGCTCGCCGCCGAGATCGGCGACGGCGGCGGTGGCGGGCTGAAGAAGCTGGTCACCGAGGCGGTGAACGAGCGGCTCCGCCCGATCCGGGCCCGCCGCCGCGAGCTGGAGGCCGACCCGGCCGCCGTGGACGCCGTGCTCGCGGCGGGCAACGCCCGCGCGAACGAGATCGCCGCGGCCACCCTGGACGAGGTGCGCACCGCGATGGGTATGGTCTACGCGTCCTGACCAGGAGGAGCCCAGCATGCCCGAAGCACCCCAGCAGATGGTGACGGCGGAGGGCCAGGTGGTCTCCGCCGTCGGGCAGGGCACGTGGTACCTCGGGGACGACCGGGAGACCCGCGAGGAGGAGGTGGCGGCGCTGCGCGCCGGCATCGAGGCGGGGATGACGCTGGTGGACACCGCCGAGATGTACGGCGGCGGCCGCTCCGAACGGCTCGTCGGCGAGGCGGTGGCACCGGTGCGGGACCGGGTGTACCTGGTGGACAAGGTGCTGCCGTCCAACGCCTCGGCCACCGGAACGATCAAGGCCTGCGAGCGGTCCCTGCGGGCGCTGGGCACCGACTGGATCGACCTGTACCTGCTGCACTGGCCCGGGCCGCACCCGCTGGCCGAGACCGTGGCGGCGCTGGAGTCGCTGGTCGAGCGCGGCTGGATCCGCGCCTGGGGGGTGAGCAACTTCGACCCCGCCGACCTGGCGGACCTGGCCGAGGTGCCGGCGACCCCGCTGGTGAACCAGGTGCTGTACAACCCGTCCCGGCGCGGGGTGGAGGTGGACCTGCTGGTGGCGCACCGGGAGGCGGGCATCACCACGATGGCCTACTCCCCGATCGAGCAGGGCCGGCTGCTGGCCGACCCGACGCTGTCCGCGGTGGCCGACCGGCACGGCGTGAGCGTGGCACAGGTGCTGATCGCCTGGGCGGTGCGCGAGCCGGGCACGATCGCGATCCCGAAGGCCTCCTCAGTGGCGCACGCGGAGGAGAACGCCGCCGCGCTGGAGGTGCTGCTGACCGCGGAGGACCTGGCCGCGATCGACGCCGCCTTCCCGACCCCGCCCGGCCCGGTGCCGCTGGAGATGCTCTGAACCTGCCGCCGGTCGGCGTGGCGGGGTAGCGTCCAGGCATGAACCACGAGGACGTGATCGCCGCCGAGACCGAGCGGTTCGCGAGCGTGCTGGCCACCGCCAACCCGCGTGCGCAGTGCCCCACCTGCACGGAGTGGAACGCCGCCGACCTGCTCTGGCACCTGACCACGGTGCAGCAGTTCTGGGCCCAGGTGCTCAGCCAGGACGTCCGCACCGACGAGGCCGCCGAGGCGCTCGGCTCCGGAGCGCCGCCGCAGCCGTCGGCGATCTCGGAGATGCTGCCGGTGCGCGCGGCGGTCACGCGCGAGCTGGTGGAGGAGCTGCGCCGACTGGGCGACGACGAACCACGCTGGACCTGGTGGGAGGCTGACCAGACGGTGGGGTTCACCCGCAGGATGCAGGTGTGCGAGGCCACAATGCACCGCATCGACGCCGAGCTGACCGCCCAGGTGGACGTGGGTCCGATCAGCGCGGAGGTGGCCACGTTGTGCCTGGACCACTGCGTGGACGTGATGTGGGGGTGGATGCCGGAGTGGGCCACCTGGAGTCCGCAGGCGGTGGTGGAGCTGGTGGCCTCGGACACGGGCCAGCGGTGGTTGGTGGAGGTGGGCCGCTGGCGCGGCACCGGCCCGGAGTCCGGGCGGCAGTTCGACGTGCCGCGGGCGGTGCGTGCTGATGCCGGCGCTCCCGCGGCCACCGCTCGGGTGAGCGCACCGCTGGACCAGCTGGCCCGGTGGGCGTGGACCCGCCGCGGCGAGGCGGAGGTGACCGGCCAGACCGAGGCGACCTCCGCCGTCGAGCAGCTGCTGGCCCAGGGCATCCAGTGAATTTCTACCCCACGTCTGGGTGAGTCCGACTCGGTACGACACGTGCGGCAGGAGCTGGCGCTCAGGCAGTCGCGACCAGCCCCAGCTCGGTGTACCCCGCCAGCCCCGGGTGGCTCGGCACGATCCGCACGGTGTACCCGAACGCACCGGAGCGGCCCAGGGTGAGCGTCCGGGCGAACTGGTACCGGGAGCCCTCGTAGGAGTCGGTCAGCGCCAACGGCTCGGTCTCG
>CAZMDO010000248.1:0-4082 GCA_964564445.1 uncultured Ruaniaceae bacterium
CAAGGGCCTGGGGGAGATGGACGCCGACCAGCTCGCCGAGACCACGATGGACCCGGCGCACCGCACGCTGCGCAAGATCACCATGGCCGACATGGAGGCCGCCGAGGCGGTGTTCGAGCTGCTGATGGGCAACGACGTCTCCCCGCGCAAGGACTTCCTCATCGCCGGCGCCCGCGAGCTGGACCGGGAACGGATCGACGCGTGAGCCTACCGGCTCCGCCCGGCGCCCACCTCGGCCTCGCCTGGCGCCCACTGACCGCAGCGGACACCGACGCGGTGCGGCGGCTGGCGCTGCGCGCGCACGCCGTGGACCAGGCCCTGCAGCCGACCGCCACCGACCTGCACCCCGGGCTGCTCACCGCCGCCGGCGTGCAGCTGGCCAGCGACACCCTCGGCGGCTGGGACCCCGACGGGGTGCTGCGGGCAGCCGCCACGCTCCGCCCGGTCGGCGGACTCCCGCGCGAGGTGGCCAGCCAGCTCGGCGGCATCCGCTGCGCGGCACTGACCGACCCGGCCTGGCGCGGCCGCGGCATCGGGCGGGCCCTGCTCAGCTGGCAGGAGGACCGCTGCGAGCAGCTGGTCTCGGTAGGCGGCCCACAGGTGCTCACCGATGCTGCCGAGACCGACCGGCGGCGGCTGTGCGTAGCAGCCGGGCTGAGCCCGCTGGCCGAGCTCGTGGTGCTGCAGCACACCGGTGGGCCACCCTCCCGACCCGCCGGCGAACCCGCCGGCGCAGCACCGGTGGCGGTGCCGGTGCGCGGCGCCACCGCCGAGCAGCAGCGCCAGGCCGAGCGGCTGTACGGCACCCGGGTGGGGGAGCAGAGCATGCTCACCGTCTCCGCCGGGCGGGTGACCGGGGTGCTGGACGGCTCCTGGCTGCCGGAGGGCTGGCCGGCCGGGCCCTGCCTGTACCTGCAGCGCCCGGTGACCGCCGAGGTCCAGGAGCCCTACGCCGTCGCGGAGGCTTTGCTCCACGGCGCCCTCGCCGAATACGCTGCCGGTGACATGGACAGAGCACGCCTGGACGTCTGGACCCCCGATGCGGGGCTGATCGACACGTGCACCGCGCTCGGCATGACCGTGCGCGGCACGTGCGTGCTGTACTCGATCGAGAGCTGAGAGACCCCGCATGCACCCAGCCCCTCGCGCAGCCCGCCACGTCCCCGACCGCCGGGAGGCAGAGTGAGCCCTGCTCTGCCCAGCCCCGACCTGCAGCTCAGCTGGCGTCCGCTGACCACCGCGGACACCGGTGACCTGTACGCACTGCTGCGCCGGATCGAGGAGCACGACGACCCGCCGTACCGCAGCACCCGCGAGGAGGTGGACGACTCGGCGCTGACCCAGTGGACCGATCTGGCCGCCAACTCCCTGGCCGGCTTCGACGCCGACGGGGTGCTGCGCGCCTACGGAGTCGTCATCGACGCCGAGGCCCGCCGCGCGGCCCCGCGCACCCTGCTCGAGGGCGGGGTGGATCCGCAGGTGCGCCACCGCGGGGTCGGCAGCGCCGTGCTCACCTGGCAGCTGCAGCGGGCCAAGGAGATGCTCGCCGGCGCCACGCAGCCCGGCCGCGTGATCGTGCACGTCGAGGACGGGATGAGCGCCAGCGCGGACCTGGTGCAGCGGCACGGGTTCGTCCCGGGTGGCTTCCACACCGAGATGCGCCGCGAGCTGGCCACCCTGGACCTGCCGGAGGTGGAGCTGGCCCGGCCGCTGGAGCTGATCGGCTGGAGCGCCGAGCTGGACGATGCGGTACGGATCGCCCACGGCGAGGCGTTCGGCACCGGGATGGCCGCCCCCAGCCCGGAACGCTGGCAGGAGGGCCGCACCTACTTCGTACCGGAGTGGAGCTTCCTGGTGCTGGACCGCACCACCGACCGGGCCCAGGTGGCCGGGTACCTGCTGTCCAGCAAGTACGAGCAGGACTGGCCCACCCTCGGCTGGAGCGAGGGCTACGTGGACATCCTCGGCGTCCGGGCACCGTGGCGCGGGCGGCGGATCGCCACCGCGCTGCTGGTGCGGGCGATGCGCGCCTACAAGGAGGCCGGGATGGAGTACGCCGCCCTCGGTCTGGACCACGCCGACAAGGAGGGCAGGTTCGGCCTGTTCGACCGGCTCGCCTTCACCCCCACCCGCGGCTCCACCACCTACGTGCTGCAGGTGTGAGGCATGGGCGAGCGGTCGTGGCGGGTGGCGCTGGGGCTGGTCGCGGGAGCGCACCTGGTCGCCCAGCTGTTCGGTGCGGGCACGGTGGCCGCCGGCACCCAGGTGCTGCTCGTGCCGGCGCTGGCCGGGTGGGTCTGGTCGGTCGGGCTGCTGCCGGCGCGGGCGGCGAGCACCCGGGTGTACGCGGGGGCGCTGCTGCTGTCCTGGTTGGGGGATGCGCTCCCGCGCCTGCTCGACGGCGATGCCTCCTTCGTCGTGATGGTCGCCTGCTTCCTGCTCGCCCAGGCGTGCTTCGTGGCCGCCTACCTGCTGCTGGTCCGGCGCTGGCCGTCCCTGCCGGTGATGGTCGCCTACGTGGTGGTCTTCGGGGTGCTGTACGTGCTCTGCGCGCCCGGCGCCGGCGGCCTGCTGGTGCTGGTGGCCGGGTACGGGCTGCTGCTGGTGGCCGCGGGGGCGTTGAGCAGCACGGTCTCCCGGATCACCGGGATCGGCGGTGCCCTGTTCGTGCTCTCCGACGCGATGATCGCGCTGCACCGGTTCGCGCCGTTCTACCAGCCGCCGCAGCACGACTTCCTGGTGATGGTCACCTACATCGCCGCACAGGTGCTGATCGCCTACGGGCTGCTCACCCACTGGCGCGCCCGGACGCCTGGCGCAGCCACGCCTCCCGGCCCCGGACGATCGTCTGAGTACCGATCGGGCACCTGAGCACCGACAGTTCGGTCCTCAGGTGCCTGGCAGGTCCTCAGACGCTCGTGCAGCCCGGCACCGGCCGGTCAGCCCAGCCCGGCGACCGGGGCGCCGAGCGGGCGCCCAGACCCGTCGCGGCGTTCGTCCAGCTCCGGCAGCTCCACCGCCTGCCCGGCCGAGCCGACCGCACGGACCGGGTCCGGGGCCACTGCCGCCAGGTACAGGCTGTCCTCGCCGCGCAGGAACCGGTGGGCGCGCACCCCGCCGGTGGCCCGGCCCTTGCCCGGGAACAGCCCGAACGGGGTGACCTTCGCCGACCCGCCCACGGTGCCCGGCAGCGCGCCGGCCGACCCGGCCAGGGTCACCACCACGGCGTCCTCCGCGCGGGAGGGGGAGAGCACGGCGAAGCAGACCACCTGCGCCCCGGCGCCGAGCTTGATCCCGGCCATCCCGCCGGCGGTGCGCCCCTGCGGCCGGACCGCGGAGGCGGGGAAGTGCAGCAGCTGGGCGTCGGAGGAGACGAACACCAGCTCGTCCTCGTCCCGTGCCGGGGCGGCGGCCACCACCTCGTCGCCGTCCTTGAGGCCGATCACGTCCCAGGAGTCCTTGTTCCGCGGGTGCTCCGGGGTGACCCGCTTGACCTGCCCGTTGCGGGTGCCCAGCGCCACCGGCGGGGCGTCCGCACCGAGCGGCACCAGGCCGACCACGTGCTCGTCGGCCTCCAGCAGCAGCACCTCGGAGACGCCCACCCCGCCGGACAGGCTCGGTGGGGCGTCCGTGGGGGGCAGCGCGGGCACGTCGATCACCGACAGGCGCAGCACCCGACCGGCGCTGGTGACCGCGCCCACATGGCCGCGGGCGGTGGCACGCACGGTGGCGCGGAGCGCGTCGTGGGCGCTGCGCCGGCCGGTGCGCACCGGTTCGGTGTCGTCGGCGGTGCGGGCGAGCAGACCGGTGGCCGAGAGCAGCACCCGGCACGGGGCGTCCTCCACCTCCAGCGGCAGCGCGGCGGCCTTGCGCCCGGCGGGGGCCTTCGCGGCGGTGGCGGTGGCACCGGAGGACTCCAGCAGCACGGTCCGTCGGGGGGTGCCGTGCTCGGCGGCCACCTGGGCGAGCTCGTCGGAGACCACCTGGCGGAGCAGGGCGTCGTCGGCGAGGATCGCACGCAGCTCCTCGATCTGCCGGGCCAGCTCGTCCCGCTCGGCCTCCAGCTCGATCCGGGAGAACTT
>CAZMDO010000249.1:0-4081 GCA_964564445.1 uncultured Ruaniaceae bacterium
CTGACCAAGAAGATGGCCGAGGACCTCACCGACTACCTGCTCGAACGTGGTGTGCAGGTGCGCTACCTGCACTCCGAGGTGGACACGCTGCGCCGGGTCGAGCTGCTCCGTGAGCTGCGCACCGGCACCTTCGACGTGCTCGTCGGCATCAACCTGCTCCGCGAGGGCCTGGACCTGCCGGAGGTGTCCCTGGTGAGCATCCTGGACGCGGACAAGGAAGGCTTCCTGCGGTCGGGCACCTCGCTGATCCAGACCATCGGGCGGGCGGCCCGGAACGTCTCCGGCCAGGTGCACATGTACGCCGACACCGTCACCCCCTCGATGCGGCTGGCGATCGAGGAGACCACCCGCCGGCGGGAGAAGCAGCTCGCCTACAACGCCGAGCACGGCATCGACCCCACCCCGCTGCGCAAGCGGATCGGGGACATCACCGACCTGCTCAGCCGGGAGGACCTGGACACCAAGGAGCTGCTCGCCGGCGGCTACCGCCAGCCCGGGAAGAAGGGCAGGGCACCCACGCCGACCACCGCTCGGGAGAAGCTCGTCGGCGCGGCCGCCGGGGACCTGGCCGACCTCATCCAGGAGCTCTCCGACCAGATGCACACCGCCGCCGAGGAGCTGCAGTTCGAGCTGGCGGCACGGCTGCGGGACGAGATCGCCGACCTGAAGAAGGAGCTGCGGCAGATGACCGAGGCCACCGCCTGACCACCCGGCCCAGTGCCCGGGTGACCCCGGTGTGGCCCCGACCAGCAGCGGCGGCGCCGGTGCCTGGGTGAGCCCCGCGGCCGCGTAGGACTGCTGCTCGTCCAGCGTCTCGTGCTCCATCAGGGCGGCGACGATCCCGTCCAGCGGTCCCCGGTTCTCCCGGAGCAGTCGGCGGGCCTCCTCGTGGCAGGACGCGATCAGGGCGCGCACCTCCTCGTCCACGGTGGCCAGCAGCTGGTCGGAGGCGCCCTGTTGCCGCGGGTCGCCCTCCCGCGGGTAGACCTGGATCGGGCCGACCGCCTCGGACATCCCCCACCGACCGACCATCTGCCGGGCGATGGCGGTGACCGTCTGCAGGTCGGACTCCGCCCCGGTGGTCATCACCCCGAACACCTCCTGCTCGGCGGCCATCCCGCCGAGCGCACCGATGATCCGGCCTCGCAGGTAGGCGGTGTCGTAGCCGTACCGGTCCGTCTCCGGGGTGGACAGCGTCACGCCCAGCGCCCGGCCGCGCGGGATGATGGAGATCTTGCGCACCGGGTCCGCACCGGGTTGCAGCATCCCGAGCAGCGCGTGCCCGGCCTCGTGGTAGGCGGTCCGCAGCCGCTCCTCCTCCGGCATCACCACGGCCCGCTCGCTGCCCAGCTGCACCTTCTCCAGCGCCAGCGCGAAGTCCCGGCTGGTGATCACCGTGTCCTCACGCTCGGTGGCCAGGATGGCCGCCTCGTTCGCCAGGTTCGCCAGGTCCGCCCCGGTCATGCCCGGCGTGGTCTTGGCGACCTGCTCCAGGTCCACGTCGGGGCCCAGCGGCTTGCCCCGGGTGTGCACCCGCAGGATCTGCACCCGACCGGTCTGGTCCGGTGCCGAGACGGTGATCTTCCGGTCGAACCGGCCGGCGCGCAGCAGGGCCGGGTCGAGCACGTCCGCCCGGTTGGTCGCTGCCAGCACCACCACACCCTCTCGGCCGGTGAAGCCGTCCATCTCGGTGAGGATCTGGTTCAGCGTCTGCTCCTGCTCGGAGTTGCCGCCCAGGGTCTGCGCGCTGGAGCGGGCCTTGCCGATGGTGTCGATCTCGTCGATGAAGATGATCGACGGCGCCACCTTGCGGGCCTCCTCGAACAGC
The DNA here is from genome assembly GCA_964564445.1 of uncultured Ruaniaceae bacterium. Classification (GTDB taxonomy): domain Bacteria; phylum Actinomycetota; class Actinomycetes; order Actinomycetales; family Beutenbergiaceae; genus Ruania. The sequence goes on from CAZMDO010000249.1 coordinate 1,829, forward strand.
TGGCGGACCCGCTGCGCACCGACCCCGACGATCATCTCGATGAACTCCGAGGCGCTCGCCGAGAAGAACGGCACACCTGCCTCGCCCGCCGTGGCCCGGGCGATCAGCGTCTTGCCGGTGCCCGGCTCACCCTCGAGCAGCACACCCTTGGGCAGCTTGGCACCCATCCGGGTGTACCGCTCGGGCTCGCGGAGGAAGGAGACCACCTGGGTCAGCTCGGCCTTCACCTCGTCGATACCGGCGACATCTTCGAAGTTGGTCCGCACCGTGTCCGGTGCCACCGCGGTGACCTTCTTCCCTCCGCCGAGCAGGCCGCCGGCCCCTCCGCCCATCGCCCGCGCCTGGCGCCGGAACATCCACACCCAGAAGCCGATCAGCAGCGCCATCGGCAGCAGCGAGATGAGCAGGTTGGCGATCGCGCCACGCTCCTGCACGATCGGTGTGGCCTTGACCACCGCACCGCCCTCGGCCAGCTCGGTGAGCAGGTCGTCCTGGGCGAACGTGGGCCGTTCGGTGCTGAACTGGGTGAACGTCCCCTCCCCGTCCGGGCGGTCGACAGGCTCGGTCAGCACTCCCTCGATCGAGTCGCCCCGGGCGTAGACCGCCTCCACGTTCCCAGCGCGCACCTCCTCGGTGAACGTGCTGTACGGGATGGTGGTCACCCGGTGGGCGTAACCGTCCTGCAGGCTGGTCAGCCCGAACAGGACCAGCCAGCCGATCGCCATCCCGACCAGGATGCGCCCCCACCGGGGCGGCTTCGGAGCCTCCGGCCGCTCGGGCACGCCTTCGGTGCGCCACAGCGGCGCCGGCCGCTCCTTCTCCGGCTCACGCGGCCGGCGGGGCTCCGTGCGCTGCGTCCGGGAGCCGTCATCCGGGCCGGTGGGTGTGCTCATGGCGTGCCTCTCTGCGGGTGGTGTCCTCCCCCGTAGGTTAGTGCCGTCGGTCCTCGCGCGATGCGCGTGCCGCGTCCGCCGTGGCGGTGATCCGTGCGAAGACCTCCCGGTCCACCCGCGCCCCGTGCCGGCGCAGGGCCAGGATGGCGGCGCCCACCAGCCCGTCGTCGACCAGCACCGGAGGATCGAAGCCACCCGCCAGGGCGCGCACCCGCTGCGCCATCGCCGGCTGTCGGGTGAGCACGCTCCCGGCGAGCACCAGCGGCCCGGTCAACCCGGGGGAGCGGACCGCGCTGAGCGTGGTGGCCAGTGCGGACGCCGCCTCGCCAAGGATCCGGTCCGCCGCCGGGTCGCCGGCAGCGTCGAAGGCCAGCGGCGCCAACGACGCCAGCTGCACCGGGCGCCACCGGTAGAGCACGTCCAGGGCGTCCTGCACGCTGCGGGACCGGCCCTCGATCAGCCCGGCCGGGTCCACCGGCAGCCCCAGGTGGGCCAGCAGCGCGTGACTGAGCGCGGTGGGCGGTGAGCGCCGGTCCAGCGCCGCCAGCGCGGCGCGGGCCACCTCCCGCCCGATCCAGAACCCGGAACCGGCGTCCCCGAGCAGCCAGCCGATCCCGTCGCTGACCAGGTCCACCTCGTCGCCGGCCACCCGGAGGGCGATCGCACCGGTGCCGGCCACCAGTGCGTAACCGGCAGGCTCGGGCGAGGCCGAGCAGAACGCCGCGTGCAGGTCAGACTCCAGCCGGAAGGTCACCGGCAGCCCACCGGCGCGGCAGGCCTCGTTCAACCAGGCAGGATCGGCGACCACCCGGCCGCCGGCCATCGCCGCGACCGCCCCGGCCACCTCGCTCGGGTCCGCACCGGCGGCGGCGACCGCCTGCAGGGAGGCGGCGAGCACCTGGGCGGCGGCAAGCTCGGTGCCCGAGGACACCGGGTTCCCGCTGCCGGCCCGCCCCAGACCCAGGCAGGTGCCGTCCTCGCTGACGAGCACGGCCCGGGTCGAGGTGCCGCCGGCATCGACGCCTAGATAACGCAACATCACGATTCCTTCGATCGGGTTGACGAGAACCTATCGTGAGAATACGTTTCAGTCAGATCAACGAAGACGTGAGAGGAATTTTCACCATGGTGGGTGCGCCTCCGGCCTCCGACGGGGCCCTGCGGGTGACCGAGCGCATCCATGCCAACCTCCCGCTGATGTCCTCGGCGATGGTGAAGATCGCCGACCTGCTGCTGGACGACCCGTCGGCACCGTTGGAGCTGTCCATCACCGAGCTCGCCGACCGGGCCGGCACCTCCGCGGCCACGGTCACCCGGTTCTGCCGCCAGCTCGGCTACCCCGGGTACGTGCAGTTCCGGG
>CAZMDO010000250.1:0-1743 GCA_964564445.1 uncultured Ruaniaceae bacterium
TCGTCGTCCACGTCCAGCCGCAGGTGGGCGATCAGCCCGAGCAGCACCCGGGTGGCGCTGGCAGCGGACTCGCCCCAGTCGGAGAGGTAGGAGAACTGCCACCACCAGAGCGCTTCGGAGGCGTGCCCGGCGCGGTGGTGGCGCAGCCCCTCGGAGAGCGCCTGGGCGATGTTGGCCAGGTCGTTGCTGAGCGACTCCGTGCTCACCGCGGGCCCGACGAGCGGGTCGTCCACCTCGTGGTACTCGTCGATGCCCTCGAGCACGTTCGCCAGCGAGACGCGCAACGGCTCCATGTCCACCTCGGGGCCGTCGTCGGGCTCGAACCGTTCGGCCGGCACCACGTCCACGATCGCGCCGAGCCGGGCGCCGGCGGCACTGAGGTCGGAGGCGGCGAGCAGCAGCAGCGGGATGGCCGCGTCCGGGGCGTCCCCGGAGGCCACCTTGCGCACGGTCTCCAGGTACTGCTCGGACGCTGCAGCCAGGGCGGCGCCGAGTGCGAGCAGGTCGTTGTCGAGCTCAGGTGCGTCAGGCATCGATGCTCCTCCGTCCTTCGAACGCTCGGCCGAGGGTGATCTCGTCCGCGTACTCCAAGTCTCCCCCGACCGGCAGCCCGGAGGCGAGACGAGAGACGGTGAGCCCCATCGGCCGCAGCATCCGCGCGAGGTAGGTGGCGGTGGCCTCGCCCTCGACGTTCGGGTCGGTGGCGATGATGATCTCGGTGACGGTGCCGTCGGCGAGGCGGGTCATCAGCTCGCGGATGCGCAGGTCGTCCGGGCCCACCCCGTCGATCGGGTTGATGGCTCCGCCGAGCACGTGGTAGCGGCCGCGGAACTCCCGGGTGCGCTCGATCGCGACCACGTCCTTGGGCTCCTCGACCACGCAGAGCAGGCCGGCATCCCGGCGCGGGTCGCGGCAGATCCGGCACTGGGTCTCCTCGGAGACGTTGCCGCAGACCTCGCAGAACCGCACGCGTGCCTTCACCTCGGTGAGTGCGGTCGCCAGCCGCTGCACCTGCTCGGGGTCGGCGCCGAGGATGTAGAACGCGATCCGCTGGGCGCTCTTCGGGCCGACGCCGGGCAGCTGGCCGAGCTCGTCGATCAGCTCCTGGACGACGCCGTCGTAGGCGTTCACCGGTCACCTCCGTCGCCGGACTCGAGGATCTCGTCGATCACCGTGCCGCCGAGGAGCCGCGCAACCAGGGGGGCTCCGGAGAGTCCGGTGGACTCGATGTCCGGGTCGCTGGGGTCCGGGTCGTCGTCGGGTTCGGGTGGGGGCGTTGCCTCGGGGACGGCCGCAGCCGCACCGTGGCTGAGCGAGGCGCGGCGGGCTTCCCGGGCGGCGGCCATCGCCTGCTCGCGGGGCGAGGTGGCGGCTGAGGCAGTGCTCGACGGCGTAGCCTCGCCGGGGTGTGGGGGTGTTCCGTGGCTCTGGGGTGCTGCGGGCGGCGTGGTGGCGGGTGGCTCCGGTGCCCGCGCGGGGGCGGGCGGCTCCGGTGCCCCCGTGGGCGCGGGCGGCTCCGCTGCCCCCGTGGGCGCGGTCGGCGCGGCTGCCTCGGGGTCAGCGGGCTGAGCAGGTGTCGGTGCTGGTGCGGATGCCGGCGGCGTGGCCCCCGGGGTGGGAGCGCTCGGGACGGGCGACGAAGCACCGGTCGGGGCAGACGGCGATGCCGGCGCAGGCGGCGATGCCGGCGGCGACTGCGCCGCTGATGTCTCGGGGGCCGGGTCGGCGGCGGGCACGGGAGCG
>CAZMDO010000250.1:1843-4077 GCA_964564445.1 uncultured Ruaniaceae bacterium
GCAGCCTCCGCCGGATCACCCGGCGATGCTGCGGACTCGCGGCCGGAGGGCGCAGCCGTCGGCGAGGCCGTCTCCGCCCAGCCGGAGCTCGCCGCGGGCGACCCGCCCGAGTCCCAGCCGGAGGTGGTGGACGCGCCACCGGCAGCACCGCCGGCCGGTGGCGCCGGGGGACCGCCCCAGCCAGCCCCGCCCTGACCGCCGCCGCCCGGGCCGCCGCCAGCGCCTCCCGGGCCACTGGAGCCGCCTGGGCCGCCGGCACCCGGGCCACCGGGACCACCAGAACCCGGACCACCAGAACCCGGACCGCCGGGACCACCCGGAGCTGGGCCACCGAGGCCGCCACCAGCGGACCCGTCGGCGACGATCGGCTCGATCCGCACGTCCAGCCCGAGGGTCTCAGCGAGCGCACGCTGCAAGAACTCGGCGTGCTGGCCGTTGCGGAACGCGGAGGCCAGACCCGAGGTGGAGAAGCCGAGCCGCAGCGTGGTGGCATCCAGGTCGACGATCTGGGCGTCCTGGGAGATCAGCGCCCAGGTGGTGCGCTTGATCCGCGCCAGGGTGTCCAGCACCTCGGGCCAGCGGCGGCGCACCTCGGCGGCGGACAGCCCGCCGGCTGCGGGTGCAGCCGGCGCAGCGCTCGCGGCAGCCGGTGCCGGGGTGGACGCCGGTGCCGGAGTGGACGCTGGCGCCGGGGCGCCAGGCTCGGTCGCCGGAGCAGACGATCCAGCGGACGCGGCGGCACCGGAACCGGTCGAACCGTCCGGACCCGGTCCAGCCGGCTGTCCGGCGGTCGACGCGCCACCTGGGGTAATCGAGCCGGCGGCGCTGGCCCCTGCGGACGCCTCCGCGGCCACTGCCGGCTCGCCGCCGGCCGGCGCACCTGCGGGAGACTCCGGGGACGACCCCGCGGGCGCGGGCTCCGGGCTCGCCGGCGCCGACCCGGCCGCCGCCGGGGCAGCTGGGGCAGCCGTCGGGCTGGCCGGGGCAGGGGCCTGCGCGACCACTGGTCGGGCCGGAGGGTCCTCGACCGGACGGATGGACGCAGCAGCCGACGCACCGCCCACCTGGCCCGATGCCACAGCACCCTCGAGCCACTCGAGACGTGCTGCGAAACCGCCTGCGCCGTCGTCGGCGGAAGGAAGGAGCAACCGGGCGCAGAGCAGCTCCAGCTGCAGCCGCGGCGAGGTGGCGCCGGCCATCTCGGTGAGCGCCTCGTTCACCAAGTCCGCGGAGCGGGAGAGTGCAGCCGCCGGCAGGTGCGAGGCCTGGGTGCGCATCCGCTCCAGCTGGTCGACCGGGACCGCGCGCAGCACGCTGGCGGCCTGCTCACCGGCGGCCCGCACCACGATCAGGTCGCGGAGCCGCTCCAGCAGGTCCTCCACGAACCGGCGCGGGGCGTGCCCGGACTCGATCACCCGGTCCACCACCCGGAACAGGCTGGCGCCGTCGCGGGCGGCGAGAGCATCGACGGTGTCGTCCAGGAGGGTGCCGTGGGTGAACCCGAGCAGGGCGACGGCCCGCTCATAGCCCAGGCTGCCGCCGTCGGTGCCGGCGATGAGCTGGTCGAGCACGGACAGGCTGTCCCGCACGGACCCACCGCCAGCGCGGACCACCAGCGGCAGCACCCCGGAGTCCACCTGCACACCCTCGGCCTCGGCGAGCGAGGACAGGTACTCGGTGAGCTGCTCGGGCGGCACCAGCCGGAACGGGTAGTGGTGCGTGCGGGAGCGGATGGTGCCGATGACCTTCTCCGGCTCCGTGGTGGCGAAGACGAACTTCACGTGCTCCGGCGGCTCCTCCACCAGCTTCAGCAGCGCGTTGAAACCCTGGGTGGAGACCATGTGCGCCTCATCGATGATGAACACCTTGAACCGGTCCCGGGCCGGGGCAAAGGCCGCCCGCTCGCGCAGCTCGCGGGCGTCGTCCACACCACCGTGGGAGGCGGCGTCCATCTCCACCACGTCGATCGAGCCGGCCCCGCCGCGGGCCAGGTCCACACAGCTGTCGCAGGTGCCGCACGGGGTGGAGGTGGGGCCCTTGGCGCAGTTCAGGCAGCGGGCGAAGATCCGGGCGGAGGTCGTCTTGCCGCAGCCGCGTGGGCCGGAGAACAGGTACGCGTGGGTGACCCGTCCGTTGTCCAGCGCGGCCATCAGCGGTCCGGTGACGTGTTCCTGGCCGATCACGTCGGCGAACGTCTCTGGCCGGTAGCGGCGATACAGGGCGGTGCTCACCCC
>CAZMDO010000251.1:0-4069 GCA_964564445.1 uncultured Ruaniaceae bacterium
TGGGCTCCTCAGTCGTCGGATCCTCCGTGGGCTCCTCAGTCGTCGGATCCTCCGTCGGCTCCTCAGTCGTCGGATCCTCCGTGGGCTCCTCAGTCGTCGGATCCTCAGTCGGCTCCTCGCTGTCGCAGACCAGCTCCCCGGCGAAAGTGTGGTGGTGGATCTCACCGCCGCCGCTGGTGGTCACGTCCTGGGCGAACCACTGCCCGTTCGTGGTGATGCCCGAGCTGAAGACCAGGTCAGCGTCCGGGGCCCAGATCGCGCCCAGGTCGACCCCGTCGATGGTCACCTCACCGGTGACCTCGGACAGGTCGAACATGATGTACCGGGCCAGCTCCTGGTCCCCATCGGCCGACCACCCCTCGAACCGCAGCTGGTTCAGCGCGGTGGTCCCGGCCGGGACCCGGATCACCAGCGGGGCCTGAGCCGTCGGCCGGTACCCGTCGGCGCGGTCCAGCTTGATGGTCCCGCCGGCGATGTCGGCGTAGTCGATCACGTTCGGCCGGTCGGTGGCGAAGCCCTCGACGTAGACCAGACCACCCTCCTCGGTGACGGTGACGGTGTTCACCAGCCCAGCCTCGGGGTCGTACATGTCGGCCAGGCACTGGTTGACCTGCGCAACCTGGGTCGCCAGGTCCGGGAAGTAGGAGGCCACCGTCGGCTCGTCGGTGAGGAGGTCCTCGATGCTGGCGCCCTCGTACGGGACCGCCTTCAGGTCGAGGACTCCGCCCGTACCATTACCATTGGTCACCCGCAGGAAGTCCTGCCCCGAGGCGTTGCCCGTGCCGCCGCTCCGGGCGGAAGCCACCAGTCCGGCGACGTCCACGAACCGTGCCGTCGCGTTCGCCTCCGGCGACGTGCTCGAGATGGTCTCGGAGTCGTCGCGGTTGGAGAGGTCGAACGCACCGTCGCCGACGAACTGCCCGGCGAGGATGCGCACAGGCGTCTGGTCCGCGTCGATGGTCGGGACCGTGTAGTCGGCGCGGCCGGCCGTCTGGTGGATCACCGGGTAGTTGTCTTTCCCGGAGGCGATGGACCCGAAGGCCGCGACCGAGCCCTCCAGCTCTCCGTTGGCCAACAGCGCATCACCCTGGGCGACGATGGTGAACCCGTTGTTCACCGCGAACGGGTTGAACGTGGTCGGCGCTGCCGGGGCGGCACTGGCGCCGGCGAACAGTGCCGCGCCGGTCAGCGCGACCACTCCGATACCCACGACCCCCTGCTTCACCGCTGCCCGGAGAGTGGGCGGGCGAACTGATCTCTCCATGACGAACCTTTCGACGGCATGACAAATTCAGCAACGCCAGTCCACGGCTCCCCCGAGGTAGACGGACGTCTCATCGCGAGCATACCGGGCCGGTACAAGGACAGCGGCCAGCCAAGGCCGCGGTCCGCCAGCCGACCCTCGATCCGGCGACCTTCCCCGACCACGGCGCGCTCCGCCGTCGGCCGATCAGGTTAAAAGCACTACTTGCCAAGCTTTCGCTGCGCGGTCTATTGTTTTCAATACGCGAAAGTCAAGGGCGACATGTGGGCTATCACGCCCCATGCCCCGCCTCCTGTCCGCTCCGGTCATCGACGACCGCACCACGATGTTCGCGGCACCGGCGCCAGGCGGACCCGACCCAAGGAGAACTATGTCGCAACGACGCACCATCAAGGCCTACGACGAGCTGCTGCCAATCGCTCACTACGCAGTGGACGACCAGGACCACCGGCTCTACAACGACGACCTGGCCCCGGTCCCACCCGCCGGGCGGCGGTGGGGCTGGTTCGCGATCTTCAACGTGTGGACCAACGACGTGCAGTCGCTGGCCGGCTACACGCTGGCCGCAAGCCTGTTCATCACCGCCGGCATCAGCGGCTGGTGGGTGTTCGCCGCCATCATCCTCGCCGGGTTCATCGTGATGGGACTGGTGGGGCTGTCCGGACGTCCCAGCGTGCGCTACGGCGTGCCCTACGCGGTGATGGCCCGTACCAGCATGGGAGTCTTCGGGGCGAAGTTCCCCGCTCTGCTGCGCGGCATCGTCGGGATGTTCTGGTACGGAGCGCAGACCTACTTCGCCTCCACCGCGGTGGCGCTCGCGCTGCATGCGGTTGTCGGCACTGGACCCGCGGGCACGTTCCTGGGCATGACCCTCATCCAGTGGATCTCCTACGTGGTGGTCGCCGTTCTGCAGGTGGCGCTCTTCGCGCGCGGCCTGGACTGGATCGCCAAGTTCCTCAACTTCGCTGGACCGGCGGTGTACGTGGTGATGGTGCTGCTGCTGATCGCGATATGGGTGCAGGCTGGGGACGACCTGCTGACCGGTATCGGATCGCTGTTCCAGGGCGAGGAGCAGAGCGGGATGTCCGCGTTCCTGGCGTTCGCGGGTGTGACCGGCACGATGGTCGCCTACTTCGCGGCGGTCGTGGTGAACTTCGGCGACTTCGCCCGGTTCACCCGCACCACCAAGGAGATGCGCCGCGGCAACTTCCTCGGCCTGCCGGTCTCGCTGGCCTTCTTCACCTTCCTGTCCCTGTTCACCACCGCCGGCGCCTACATCGTGTACCAGGGCGGCACCGGTGAACCGCTGACCAACCCGGCAGACATCGTCGGCCAGGTCGGAAACCCGCTGCTGACCGTGATCGCCGCGGTCACGTTCCTGCTCGCCACGGTGGGGATCAACCTGGTGGCGAACTTCATCCCGCCCTCCTACGACCTGGCGAACCTGATGCCCTCGCGGATCAGCTTCAAGGTCGGCGGGGCGATCACGGCGACGTTCGGCTTCATCATCGGCGGCCTGTGGGTCGCCGTGATCGAGGACATGGGGTTGCCGGCGTTCGTGGACACGCTAGGGGCGATCCTCGCCCCGCTGTACGGGATCCTGGTGGCGGACTACTACGTGCTGCGTCGGGGCAGGCTGAGCGTGCCGGACATGTTCTCCTGCCGTACCGACGGTGTGTACTACTTCACCGGCGGCTGGAACCGCCGCGCGCTTGCCGCTGGCGGCCTGGCCGCGATCTTCTCCATCGCCGCGGTGTGGGTGCCTGCGCTGGAGGCGCTCGGCGGGTTCGCTTGGCTGATCGGCGCCCTGCTCGGTGGCCTGTTCCACCTGGTCGCGATGCGCGGCCGGGTGGTGCTCGAGCGGCCCGGGGCGGCTGAAGAGCTGGCCGCGGCCGAGGCTGCCTACGCAGCGGACTCGGCGGACACGGCGCGCAGCAACGAGGCGGACTGACGCCGAGGCGCCGGCCACTCCGCTCCCTCAGGAGCAGCCGCAGGCGGCCACGTCGCCGGCCCAGGCGTCCAGCGCGGCGCGCGCGGCGTGGGCGCCACCGCGGTCGAAGCCGTTGGCCAGCACGGTGAAGGCCAGCAGCCGCCCGTCGGCGGTGGTGACCAGCCCGGTGAGCGCCACCGCCTGCGGCAGCGTGCCGGTCTTCGCGCGCAGCACGCCGGTGGCGGCACCGTTGGTGAGCCGGTCAGCCAGGGTGCCCTCCAGTCCGGCGACCGGGATGCCGTTGGCCACGGCGAGCAGCTCCGGGTGGCTGCCGTCGGCCACCAGGCGCAGCGCCCCGGTGAGCAGCTGCGGGGTGATCCGGCTGGCGGAGGACAGCCCGGAGGCGTCCACCAGCTGCACCCCGGAGGTGTCCAGGCCGAGGCCGGCGAGCACCTCCAGCACGGCTTCGCCGGCGCCGGCGAAGCTCGCCTCGTGCCCGGTGGCTACCGCCGTCATCCGGCCGAGCGCCTCGGAGAGGATGTTCTCCGAGTGCTGCAGCGTGTAGGCGACGATCTCCCCCAGCGTGGCCGACTGCACCGTGCCCAGCGCCGTGGCCCCCTCCGGTGCGGCCGCCCGCTCGATCTGCGGGGCCACGGTGATGCCGGCGTCGGCGAGGCGCTGGGCGAAGATCTCGGCGGCGTCCATCGCGGCGTCGGTGGAGCGGGCGCTGCGCCCCTCGATCCGGCCCACGTCCACCGCGATCGGTGCCATGTGCATGCCCCACCCGCCGGAGAGGTCCACGCTCCCCCACCGCGGCGCGAGGGTGGGGCCGGTGAACAGGGTGTCGTCCAGGTTCAGCTGCACGCTGGTGGTGC
>CAZMDO010000252.1:0-4060 GCA_964564445.1 uncultured Ruaniaceae bacterium
TCTCCGCCGCCTGGGGCATCAAGGAGCAGGTCCGCCGCCTCCTCGCCACCACCACTCTCGCCGATGCGTGGCAGGAGCGGATGCGTCTGGGCTACTACGTGCTGGTGGCGAACATGCCCGAGACCGACCGGCTCTATGACACCATCATCACCTGGTGGGAGGCCATCGAGGTCCTGGTCACCACCGGCGCCACCACCGCCCGCGTCGAGGCCGCCAACACCGGCATCAAAAACATCAAACGCACCGGACGCGGGTTCACCAACGCCGGCAACTACCGAACCCGTATCCTGCTCACCAGCGCCGCACGAACCACGGCGCAAACAACCATCACAGCAGCCCATTCACCACGAACCGCGTAGAGCCCGTTACCCTTGCGCAACAGCCCGGCCAGGGCCTCTGCGCCGGCGATCTCCGGGCGGTCCAGGAACGCCAGCAACGGATGAAAGCCAAACGTGCGCTTCCAGGTCGCCGCGGCGTTGTCCTTCTCGCTGTGGGCGATCGTGATCGTGGCATCGAAGTCGATCCGCAACTACTGGCCCAGGTCCGGTCCAGCGCCGGCGGCCCATGCCGTCGCCCGCGCAGCAGCGCGGGCAGCGCGAACGGCGCCCAGGTGGTTAGCGTCGATGCGGTCCAGCACCCGCCACGCGGTGGGCATCGAGGCCACCGGGCCGAACACGTCCTCCCGCTCGCCCAGCACCCCGATACCGGTGATCGCATCAGCACCGTCAGCCACAGCGACCGCGACATCGGTCAGGACCCGCCCCTGCGCGTGCACCCACGGGCCACGATAGGTATCGGCCAGAGCAGCGTGGACGCGGCCGACCAGACCCGTGCCCGCGGCGAGCTCACGCAGCATCCCCAACCCGGCATGAGAGACGCCACCCCCACCATCGCGCTGACCTTCACCCGCAGCAGTGACCGGCTACGCTTCACCATAGGAGTGCTCCTCGACCTGCGACGACATGACCCTAGACAAGTCACATCATCCCAGGTCAGGAGCACTTCTCACGTCATCACAACCCCGCGTCGCCCACACCGCATGAAACGCCGAGGCTAGCGAGCTGGGGGCGCAGGCCCGTGGCGCGCAGGTACATTCGAACTAGCTCTCCGAGGGCACTAGACCTGTGGAACTCAGGGGCGGGCCCGCGCAAGCTCGTACGCGGGTACCTAGGTCGGGACGCGGGCTGCGTGCCGCGGTCGGGCGTACACTCACTAGGTAGTGAAGCGAGCCGGAGCCTGATCGAGGAGAGTTCGTGATCGATGTACCCTTGTCACCCTATACAGACTCAGATGGAAATCGAATCGAATATTGCGGGCCAGTCAACGAGAACGTTCGCATAATCTTTCGTGGAAAGCGCAATGTGGCCATTTTTCATGAGCCAACGCACGCTACGTGGCTCAGGACTGATTTCAATGCGTCGAATGGTCGCTTTGAGCTGGGGGCCAATCCATCGAAGCGAACGTTCCGCGCGAATGTCCGCGTTGGGATCGACGCTACGGTCCGCATTGGGTCGGATGTCTCATCGACGTCGGCAGTCATCATCTCGGCGGTGGAAGGCGTCACAGTCGATATCGGTGACGATGTGATGTTCGCGTCGCAGAATCAAGTTCGGGCTGATGACGGGCACCCGATTTTTGACGTGAATACCGGCAAGCGAGTCAATCCTGCTCAGTCGATCAGAATTGGTAATCACGTGTGGCTAGGGTATGGTGCGGTCGTGCTGCCGGGAGCGCGGATAGGCAGTGGCTCCGTTGTAGGGGCAGGCAGTATCGTAACTGGGACAATTCGGAACAATGTTGTAGCAGTCGGCACGCCTGCCCGGCAGATCCGAGAGGACGTCGTCTGGGAGCGGCCGCATCTTGGCCTGGCGAAGCCGTACTACAAGCCGGATGCGTCGTCGATCGACACGTCTGCGTATTGGCAGCGCACGGCCGCTGAGGGTGAGGAGATCCTCTATGGGCCGGCGCACGCCCCTGCGTGGCGCGCGACGAGACTGAAGAACCTCATACGGCGGATCGCCAGGTCATAGCGGTAGCGACGCCAAACGCAGGAGGTGCGACGGAGAACCAACGCCGTGCACGAACTCGCCGCCGACCTGCATGAAGCTCGCCGTGCCTCCGCTACGATCGAACCGAGTGTTGCCGTGGCGGCCACGGGCGATGTGCCGGTGCTGCGGACCTGATCTGAACCCTTCCGGAGGACTCTTGCCGACTACCCGCCCAACGTTCAGTGTTGTTGTACCGCTCTATCGGACTGCGAAGTACTTGCCCGACCTCCTGCGGTCGTTCGAAGCGCAGAAGGCTGGTCCGTACTCGCTCGAATACATATTCGTCGACGACGGGTCCGATGACGGTTCGGGCGGGATTGCAAAGCAGTGGCTTGACTCGACCGGAGCGAACGGACAGGTCATCCGACAGGAGAACGCCGGAGTCTCGGCTGCCCGAAATCGGGGCATCGACCTGGCACAGGGCGAGTGGATCACTTTCCCGGACTCGGATGATTTCCTGTCGCCTTCATACTTCGTGAACGCCGCAGCCCAGTTACTCGTGGCGCACGAACAGGTAGCCATCCTCTCAGCCAACGTGCAACGCTATGATGAGGCGAGCGGGCTAAAGTCCGACGTGCATCCCCTCCGACACAAGTTCCAGACGAATCTCAACTCTGTTCGGCTGGCGGAGTACCCCCACTTTATCCAGACTCAGACCGCGTCAAGTTTCTATCGCCTTAATGTTATTCGCGAGGGTGGCCTCCGGTTCATCGAAGGAATGCAAGTTGCCGAGGATGCGATCTTCGCATCCCATTACCTGCTGGAGTTCGACGATCCATCAATGATCCCGCTCAAGCATTCGAAGTATTATTACCGAAAGCGTGCCTCTGCCGATTCGGCAGCCGACTCCTTCCGCTCAAACCCGGACTTCTACTTTGGTCGTTTCACTCGCGGATATATCCCCTTATTAGAGAAAGCGAAGGAGGCTGGCCGCGTGCCAGTCTGGCTTCAGAATATCCTTCTATATGACCTCAGTTGGTTGTTTCCACGCGAGATGAATGTCGAACGTAAGGCGACGCATCTGACAGGCAGCGAGAAGAATGAGGTACTAAGGCTACTTGCGCAGGTGCTCACGTTCGTCGATGAAGAAGTAATCATTGGGTACAGGATCACTGCGATTGCGCCAGAGGTACGAGTGCTCATGCTGGTCCTTGGCGGCAAAAGGTTTCCGCCAACCGGCACCGTGAAGTTGTCACGCAACAAACCTGGTGAATTTGAAATATCCTACCTCTTTACCGGGCCGGTGCCGGAAGAAAGGGTAGAGAGTTATGGGGTGGAGGTGGTTCCGCTTGTCGCGAAGACTCGACTCCTTGACTACTTTGGCCAGGACGTCGTCCGGGAACGAATTCTACGTCTGCCCGACGTCGCGTCCGCAGGGCTTTATCTCGACGGCGTTATGCAACTCGTACGTCACGGCAATTATTATCTAGGTACGTCTGATGCAAAGTCTGTGCGTTCGCCGAAGCGCGGTACCAGCGCCCCGACGGGGCGCGGTACGTCGCTGGTGAACGCAGCTGGGGCAACTATCGCTTCGGAGCTTGTATGCTGGTTCAAGGCTCCGATCGATAGCCCGATGATCCGGAAGCGGGGCGATCAACTGCGTCGGCGGCGCTACCGCGACTTCATCCGGAACCTCGCGCAGACGCCGCGGTATTCGAGGAAGTTCAGCAATGCGTGGCTTCTGATGGACAAGTTGCGAGCAGCGGGCGACAATGCTGAGTACCTGTACGACTATTTGATGGCATCTCACCCAGAGGTCAATGCGTGGTTCGTTCTCGAGGAGGGATCACCTGATTGGCAGCGCTTGAAGGCGAAGGGTTTCAGGCTGATCAAATATCGTAGCCTCGAGCACAAGATTGCATTGCAGCGGGCGGCGATGGTCGCGTCTTCACACCTTGATATTGAGATTGTTGAACCAGTGAGCGTGGATTACTATCCGCGGAAGAAGCGGCCGTGGCGTTTCGTCTATCTCCAGCACGGTGTATTGCAGCACAATCTTGCGCACTGGTTCA
>CAZMDO010000253.1:0-4040 GCA_964564445.1 uncultured Ruaniaceae bacterium
TCTCCTCGAACCCGGCGAGGTTGCCGCCCGGGTCGTCCTGCCCGCCGAGCCGCTCGGGGAAGGCGCGCTGCACGATCCCGAGCTCCACCAGCTTCTTCGCCTGCGCCAGCACCCGCTCGCGGTGCTCGGACAGGCTCAGCCCGTCCTGCTTGCGCAGGTCGGGGTCCAGGAAGATGTCCCGCGTGCGGCGGCGGTAGTCGGCCCAGCGGCCGTCCACCAGGTCGCCGACGGCGGCAGTGTCGATGCGCAGGTCCGTCGCCTGGATGCTCGTCATGGAAGGTCTACCTCTCGTCGGGGGTCGGGGTGGGGGCACCGGCATCGGCACCGGTCCACAGCCAGTGGGAGATCAGGTCCGCCATCACCTGGGCGGTGGCGTGCTCATCGGGCTCGGCGGCCAGCCAGGACTCGCCGACGCCGCGCACGAAGCCGACCATGCCTGCGGCCCAGGTGGGCGCGAGCTCGGTGTCGTCCCCGGCCGCTGCCAGCGCGTCGGCGAGCGGGATCTGCACGTACCGGGAGATCGCGGTGAGGAACGCGGACAGGTCCGCTCCGCCGTCGGCACGGGTGACGAACCGGTACACGTTCGGCGAGGAGTCCAGCATGTCCACGTAGATGCCGACCATCTGCCGCAGCCGGCGGCGCGGGTCGGCCTGGGAGTGCGCGGCAGCCTCGAACGCCTCGGCCATCTCCTCCAGCACGAGCTCGCTGACCGCGGCCTGCAGGCCCGCCTTGTCGGTGAAGTAGCGGTAGACGATCGACTTCGAGGTGCCCATCGCGGCAGCGAACTCGTCCATGGACAGGTCCGGACCGCTGTGGTGCACGGCCCGGCGGGCCTGCCGGCTGAGCTCCCGGCGACGCTCGGCACGGTGCGCCTGCCAGCGGCGGGAGCGGCCGTCGATGTCGTCGTCGGAAGCGCCACGGGACGCCGTGGCGCCGCCCGGGCGGCTCGAAGCTGTGGTGACCCTGCTCACGTACTCAGAGTATCAGGTACTGTTGGTCCTAGACACATCGAGGCCCCGACCCCACAGTGAGGATCTCCCATGGCACGCAAGCCCGCGCCCGCCGAGCGCAGCACCCAGACCGTCCGCCGGGCCGCCGTGATCGGCGGGAACCGGATCCCGTTCGGGAAGGCCGGTGGAGCCTACGCCAGCGCCGCCAACCTGGACATGCTCACCGCCGCACTGAGCGGCCTGGTCGCACGGTTCGCCCTGCAGGGGGAGCGGATCGGTGACGTGGCCGGCGGCGCGGTGCTCAAGCACTCCCGCGACTTCAACCTCACCCGGGAGGCGGTGCTCGGCTCCGGACTGGA
Organism: uncultured Ruaniaceae bacterium; assembly: GCA_964564445.1. Taxonomy (GTDB): domain Bacteria; phylum Actinomycetota; class Actinomycetes; order Actinomycetales; family Beutenbergiaceae; genus Ruania. Next base: position 1,310 of record CAZMDO010000253.1, read on the forward strand.
TCCGCACACCTCCGCCTTCGATGTGCAGCGCGCCTGCGGCACCAGCGTGGAGGCGGTCACCGCGATCGCGAACAAGATCGCGCTGGGTCAGATCGAGACCGGGATCGCCGCCGGCACCGACTCCACCTCGGACGCCCCGATCGTGGTCTCCGACCGGTTGCGCCGCACGCTGGTCAAGCTGTCCCGGTCCAAGAGCCTGGGCGAGAAGGTGAAGCTGGTCGGCAGCCTGCGCCCCGGCGACCTGGCCCCGGTGGCACCCAGCGTGAACGAGCCGCGGACCGGCATGTCCATGGGTGAGCACCAGGCGGTGACCACCCGGCGGTGGTCCATCACCCGCGAGGCGCAGGACGAGATCGCGCTCGCCTCGCACCAGAACCTGGCCCGGGCCTACGACGACGGCCTGTTCGACGACCTGATCACCCCGTTCCGCGGGCTCACCCGGGACCAGTCGCTGCGGGTGGACACCTCGATGGAGAAGCTCGCCAAGCTCTCCCCGGTGTTCGGCAGGTCCACCCCCGGGGCGACGATGACCGCCGGGAACTCCACCCCGCTGTCCGACGGCGCCGCCACGGTGCTGCTCGGCACCGACGAGTGGGCCGCCGAACGCGGCCTGCCGGTGCTCGCGCACGTGGTGGACGCCGAGGCCGCGGCGGTGGACTTCGTCCACGGCGCCGAGGGGCTGCTGATGGGCGGGGCGTACGCGGTGCCGCGGCTGCTCGCCCGGCAGGGCCTGGGTCTGGCAGACTTCACCTTCATCGAGATCCACGAGGCGTTCGCCGCCACCGTGCTGACCACGATGGCCGCCTGGGCGGACGAGGAGTTCATGCAGGCCAAGGTCGGGCTGCCCGCCCTCGGCGAGGTGGACCGCACCAGGCTGAACGTGGCCGGCTCCTCGCTGGCCGCGGGGCACCCGTTCGCCGCCACCGGGGCGCGGATCGTGGCCACCCTGGCCACCCTGCTGCGCCGGGCCAAGGACGCCGAGCCGGACAAGCCCGCACGGGGGCTGATCTCGGTGTGCGCGGCCGGCGGCCAGGCGGTGGCGATGATCCTCGAGGCACCCGCCACGAACGCGAAGGACGCCTGATCGATGACCGACACGTACCTGAACCTCGTCAACTCCGGGATCACCAAGGAGCTCGCCAAGAAGCTCGGTCTGCCCCGGCCGGCACGGCTGCGGCGGACCGAGCCCGCCAGCGTGGACCAGCCGCTGGTGCCCGGGCCGGTGCTGCTGATCGGGCGCGGCCCGACCACGGACGCCCTGGCCGAGTGGCTGCTGTCGGCGGACCTGGACGTGCGCCGCAACGCACCGTCCAGCGGCAGGCTCGGCGCCGTGGTGGTGGACCTGACCGATGCCACCGCCCCGGAGCAGCTCTCCGAGCGGGTGCTCACCCTCGGCAGCGTGCTCCGCTCCCTGGCGCCGAGCGGCCGGGTGATCACCGTCTCCCGGGAGGCCACCGAGGCCGACGAGCCCGCGGTGGCCGCCACCCGGCAGGGCGTGCAGGCGATGCTGCGCTCGCTGGCCAAGGAGCTGCGGGCCGGGGCGACCGGGAACGGCATCGTGCTCGCCGGCGAGGTGCCGGCCGACGCGGTCAGCGTGGGTGGGGCGCTGCGGTTCCTGCTGTCGGCACGGTCGGCGTTCGTGGCCGGCCAGCTGCTGCAGGTCACCTCCACCGGCGGTGCGGCGCCCGAGGACTGGACCCGGCCGCTGACCGGGCGCGTGGTGGTGGTCACCGGTGCCGCCCGCGGGATCGGCGCCGCGATCGCCCGCACCCTGGACCGGGACGGCGCCCAGGTGATCGGCGTGGACGTGCCCGCCGCCGGGGAGCAGCTCGCGCAGGTGATGAACGAGGTGCGCGGCACGGCGCTGCAGCTGGACATCACCGGTGAGCACGCGGCGGACGGGATCGCGGACCTGGCCACCGCCCGGTACGGCCGGCTGGACGCGGTGGTGCACAACGCGGGCATCACCCGGGACAAGCTGCTGGCGAACATGACCGCGGAGAAGTGGGACGCGGTGGTGGCGGTGAACCTGGCCGCCCAGCTGCGGATGAACGAGACCCTGCTGGCCCGCGCCAGCGCCGCCCCGGACGGGCTGCGCCTGGTGTCGCTGTCGTCCACCTCGGGCATCGCCGGCAACCGCGGGCAGACGAACTACGCGTTCACCAAGGGCGGGGTGATCGGCCTGACCCGCTCGCTCGCCCCGCGGGTCGCGGCGGTCGGCGGCACGGCGAACGCGGTGGCCCCCGGGTTCATCGAGACCGAGATGACCGCCCGGATGCCGGCACTGACCCGGCAGGTGGCCCGGCGGCTGAACTCGCTGCAGCAGGGTGGGCAGCCGGTGGACGTGGCGGAGGCGATCGCGTTCCTGCTCTCCCCGCAGGCGGGCGGGATCAACGGCCAGACGCTGCGGGTGTGCGGGCAGAACCTGGTGGGTGCCTGATGCGCGAGCTCACCCTGCCAGAGGTGCCCTCCCTCGGCGCGCTGTACGTGAACGCGGTCGGCCGGTCCGCCCGGCTGATGGTGCGGCCGCCGAGCCGGTCCACCGCGCTGCCGGAGGTGGTCTACCGGGTCGACGAGGTGGCCCCGGACCCCGAGCAGCTGGTCGCCTACCAGCACATGCTCGGTGACGTGGCCGCCAGCGACACCCTGCCCGCCGCCTTCGTGCACGTGCTCGGTTTCCCGGTGGCGATGGCGGTGATGGCCCGGGAGGACTTCCCGCTGCCGCTGCTGG
>CAZMDO010000254.1:0-4028 GCA_964564445.1 uncultured Ruaniaceae bacterium
CACCTCGCGGAAGATGCCCGGCAGCCACCACTGGTCCTGGTCCTCCAGGTAGGAGGCCGCCGACCACTGCGCCACCCGCACCGCCACCGTGTTCTCCCCGGCGCGGACCGCCTCGGTCACGTCCAGCTCGTGCGCCAGCCGGCTACCGGCCGCCGAGCCGACGAGCGTGCCGTTCACCCAGACCCAGAAGAACGACTCCACCCCGTCGAAGCGCAGCAGCACCCTGCCGTCGTCGAGCCAGTCGGCCGGCACGGTGACGGTGCGGCGGTACTCCCCGGTCGGGTTCTCGTCCGGCACGTGCGGCACGTCGATCGGGAACGGGTACTGCACGTTGGTGTAGATCGGGGCGCCGTAGCGGCCGTCGCCGGTGAGCACCCAGTGCGAGGGGACGGTGATCTGCGCCCAGGAGGAGTCGTCGTAGTCCGGGGCGGCGAAGGCGTCCACGGCCTCGGTGCCGGCTGTGCCGTCGGCAGAGCCCGACGGGGCCACCGCGGCCGGGTGGGCCGGGGTGCCGGGTACGCCCGGCAGCAGCCGGAACCGCCACTGCCCGCTCAGGTCCAGGCGCGGGGCGTCGCTGTGCAGCGCGGAGCGGGCCGCGGCCAGGGCGCCCGCACCGGGGGCGAACGAGGTGTGCGGCTGCAGTGCGTCCGGGGAGGGTCGGGTCTGCGGGGAGGCGGGCACGGACGGCTCCTTTGCGGCGACGGCTCGGGTCACGTGGATGGCTCGGGCCCGGCGAGCGGTCTGCCGGCCCGGCGCACCGGCCCGCGGGCCCGTCCGGAACGCTAACACAATCCCGACCGACCGTTCGAGATTAGAGTGGGCCGGTACGCTGCGTCGGCAGAAGGGAGCCCCGGTGGCAGAAGCTCGGGTCCCGCGCGGGCCGCGCGGGCACTACCGCAAGTCGGCGCAGCGGCGCCGCCGCATCGTCGCGGCTGCCGCGCAGGTGTTCTCCCGGGATGGCTACCGCGGGGCCACCATCCGGGCGATCGCCGCCGAGGCGGGGATGAGCCCGTCCGGCCTGCTGCACTTCTTCGCCAGCAAGCAGGAGCTGCTCTGGGCCACGATGGCCCACCGGGACGCGCACAAGTTCACCGGTGGGCGCGCGGGGGTGCGCGGGTTCCCGGACCGGGTGGTCGGCCAGGCGGTGGCGAACGAGGAGATCCCGCACCTGATCCAGCTCTACGCCGTGCTCAGTGCCGAGTCCGCCACCCGTGACCACCCCGCCCAGGACTACTTCGCCACCCGGTTCACCAAGGTCCGCGAGTGGATCGCCGCCGAGCTGGCTGCCCTGGCCGACGCCGGGCTGCTGCGCCCCGGCGTGGATCCGGCCAGCGCCGCGGTGACCATCGTGGCGCTCTGGGACGGGGTGCAGCTGCAGTGGTTGCACGACCCGGAGGTGATCAGCGCCGCGCAGGTGCTGCGGGACTACTTCGCCCTGGTGCTCACCGACCCGGACGTGCTCACCGACATCGAGACGTTGCGCCGGCAGTGGCGCGCCTGCCCGCCGCAGAGCGCGCCGGACCCGGGGGACTACGACGGTGGTGTGGACCCGGTCGCCGACCCGCTTTAGCACTCACCTTGACCGAGTGCTAACTCCTGCATAGATTTAGACCCGAGGTCCCCTCCCCGGAGGGGGCGTTCACCCGCACGCACCGGTTCCGGCCGACCCCCGCGACGGCGGTCTGGTACTGAGGCGGCGGGAGATCCCTGTCATTGTTCACCACTCATGCGAAGGGGAGGTCCGCAGTGTCGGTCTCCATCAAGCCGCTCGAGGACCGGATCGTCGTCAAGACGCTCGAGGCCGAGCAGACCACCGCGTCCGGGCTCGTCATCCCGGACACTGCCAAGGAGAAGCCGCAGGAGGGCGAGGTGCTGGCGATCGGCCCGGGTCGGGTCGACGACAACGGCAACCGCGTCCCGCTGGACGTGGCCGTGGGCGACGTCGTCATCTACAGCAAGTACGGCGGCACCGAGGTGAAGTACGCCGGCGAGGAGTACCTCATCCTCTCCGCCCGCGACGTGCTCGCCGTGGTCGAGAAGTGACTCACTGAGCACACCGACGAAGGCCCCGACCTGGACCAGGTCGGGGCCTTCGTCGGTGCTGGACCCGGCGCGCCGGGCGAGGGCTCGCGGTCAGCTGGCCGCCGGGGTCTGCTGGGCGAGGATGCTCGCGCGCTCCTCCTCGGTCAGCCCGCCCCACACGCCGTAGGGCTCGCGGACCCGGAGCGCGTGCTCGCGGCACTGCTGGATCACCGGGCAGGTGGCGCAGATGGCCTTGGCGTTGGCGTCCCGGCGTCGGCGCGCCGCCCCGCGCTCACCCTCCGGGTGGAAGAACTGCTCGTCGCCGGTCTGTCGGCACGCCCCTTGGTACTGCCATTCCCACAGATCCATGATCGGGCCGGGGAGTCTTGAAAGCTCTGCCACGATGCCACCTTCCATTCGCTAGGCCGGTCGACCGCGCTACCTCCGCGGCGACCGGATGGACCGTTGTGCTCTGCTCGTCTGCGTCGTGCCGAGTGCTGCTGGCTGACCGCGGGGTGCGGATCGCCGGTCGCTGTTCTCGTGCTCGTGTCGCCAACGTACAACTCATTCAGAACTTGTTCAAGAGTCGTGCGAAAATAGGTCGTGCGGAGACGTCAAGTTGTTCAGGACCGGTGCGCGCCGTAACCTCGTGGCAGTCCCACCAGTGCGGAGCGATCGGGCGGCTGCGTTCGGTCTGCTGGCGATGCCCAGGAACGGTCTTGGGAGAGGAGGCATCCGTGGCAGCGGCGCGATCCGGCGACGAGTCCCCCGGTCGCCGTCTGGACGACGGCATCCGGCTGACGGTCGCCGCTGTGGCCGGCCGCCTCGGCGTGGCCGCCTCCACGTTGCGCACCTGGGAGCGGCGCTACGGCCTGGGGCCCTCGGCCCGCACCGCGGGCCGGCACCGCCGCTACGACGCCGACGACGTCACCCGGCTGGAGACGATGCGTCGCCTCACCCGGGAAGGGGTCGCGCCGGCGGACGCCGCCCGGCTGGCCCGCGGCCTGGACGCCGGTGACGAGGACCTGGTGATGCCCGGGGACGAGGGCGCAGGGACCGAGGAGGTGCTCGACCCGCTGTCGCTGGCAGCGGCCGCGGTGGAGGCCGACGATGCCCGGCTGCGCCGGATGATCACCCGCGCGGTCGGTGCCGACCAGGTGCTCACCGCCTGGCAGACCCTGGTGCGCCCCGCGATGGACCTGGTGGAGGCGCGAGACCACGGCGACCGGCCCGGACGGGACCCAGCCGCAGCGCTGGGTGCGGCACTGCTCGCCGTGGTGCGTACCGTCGTCGACCCGGCCGACGAGGCGGACACCGTGCTCATCCATGCCGACGCCGACCGGCACCTGGACGCCCATGTGCTCGCCGCCGAGCTGGCGCTGCGTGGCGCCGGGGTGCGCGTGCTGCGGCCGGTGCGCCGGGGCCGACAGCTGGACGTGGCCGCTACCGCCACCCACGCCGGGGTGCAGCTGGTGGTGCTGCTCGGCCCGCCCACGCACGCCGAGACCGTGGCCGCGGCGCTCGCGGACACCGACTGCCAGCCGTTCGTGATCTCGCCCACGCAGCTGCCGGACCGGCTGGCCCTGCTCCCGCACGCCCGCACGCTCGGTGGTGCGGTGCACGAGATCCACGGGCTGCTGGTCGAGCGGAGAGCAGTGCGCCGCTGACGTGCTCGGCGGCCAGGTGCGGTGGTTATCATCGAGACGTGACCGAGCCGTTCGCCGTATCCTCGTCCGCCGCCCACTCCCGCGACCCGTTCTCGTTCGTGGGGCTCACCTACGACGACGTGCTGCTCCTGCCCGGGGAGACCGACGTCATCCCTAGCGAGGTGGACACCGCCACCCGGCTGACCCGCGAGCTCACCCTGGCGGTACCGCTGGTCTCGGCGGCCATGGACACCGTCACCGAGGCGCGGTTGGCGATCGCGATGGCCCGGCAGGGGGGTCTGGGGATCCTGCACCGGAACCTGCCGATCGCCGACCAGGCGAACCAGGTGGACCTGGTCA
>CAZMDO010000255.1:0-4018 GCA_964564445.1 uncultured Ruaniaceae bacterium
GTCCCGCCAGGCGACCGCCCGGGCGACCTCCTCCAGGTCGTAGCCCGGTCCGCTGGACCCGACCGTGAACAGGCTCGCTCCGGCCGCCACGAACGCCTCGGCCTGCTCGGCACCGGGCCAGGCTGCCGAGCGCGCGACCTGGGTGGCGTCCCGGCCGACGTCGGCGCAGTGCGCCTCGAGCACGCCGCTCTTGTGGGTGAAGGTCTCCAGGTCGCCGAAGGCGTGCCAGATGTCGGCGTGCTCAGCGACCAGCCGCAGGGTCTTGCGCTCCCCGCCGCCACCGATGAGCAGCGGCAGCGGCCCCACCGGCGGCGGGTTCACCCGGTCCAGCCGGGCGCGGATCCGCGGCAGGTACTCCCCCAGCAGTGCGAGCCGGCTGCCCGCGGTGCCGAACTCGTAGCCGTACTCGGCGTAGTCCTTGGCGTTCCAGCCGGCGCCGACGCCGAGGATGAGCCGGCCGCCGCTGATGTGGTCCACGGTGCGGGCCATGTCGGCGAGCAGGTCGGGGTTGCGGTAGCCGCCGCCGGTGACCAGCGCGCCGATGCGCACCCGCTCGGTCTGCTCCGCCCACGCGCCGAGCACGGTCCAGCACTCGAAGTGGTACCCCTCGTCGTCCCCGCTCAACGGGAAGAAGTGGTCCCACGTGAAGATGACGTCCACGCCCAGGTCCTCGGCCCGCAGCACGGCATCGCGCAGGTGGCTGTAGTCGGGGGCGTGCTGGGGCTGCAGCTGGACGGCGATCTCTACCGGCATCGGGTTCTCTCTCCTGGCTGGGGTGGTCGGCGGGGTGTGCGCCGCGGGCGGGCGGGGTGGTACCGGCTGCTGCTCGGCGGAGCCCTGGCGGGTCAGTCGACCATCACGGTGGAGCCGCGTACCGGCACCAGCTCGATCCAGGTGTTCCCGGGAGCGAGGACGACCGCGTCACCGTCGACGGTCAGCTCGAGGGGATCAGCGTCCTCACCCTTGGACCAGGTGCACTCCAGGCTGCGCCCGCCGCTGGCGACGATCGCCTCCCCGCTACCGGTCAGCTCGGTCTCCGGCACCGGGGCACCGGAGGGGTCCACGAAGGAGGTGGTGACCACCTGCACGCGCAGCACCACCACGTTCACCGCGTGGATGCGGCCGGCGTCGGTGGTCACCGCGTCCTCGCCCGCCTCCGAGCGCAGCCACACCTGCTCACCGGGGTCCCAGCTCCAGCTCGGCGCGTTGGAGGGGAAGACGATCCGGATGCTCCCGGCGGGGCTGCCGTCGGTGGCCGCGGTCGCCTCCTCGGCCGTGGTGGCGAACGCCAGCTGCTCCGGCGGCGCCTCGGAGTGGTCGGCATCGGCGTGGTCGAGGAAGACCTGTGGGTCGGCATACAGGTTGTGCGGGGCGTACCGGTCGCTGCTGCGGCGGAACCCGGGCGAGCCGAGGTCGTCGGCGAACAGCTGGAGGCCGGCCTCGCGCAGTGCCGCCACGAATGGCGCCTGGCCCCCGGAGAAGACCATCAGCCCGCCGTAGGGTGCGGCGATCGCCGGGTCCATCGGGCGGACCGAGCGCACCGGTCCGAACGTCTCCGGCAGCTGGGAGTGGTACACCGCGCCGTAGCGGGTGATCCCGCCCTCGACCATCTCCTCCCAGACCACGTCCGCCTCCTGCAGGCCGGTCTGCGGCCGGGCGGCGATGGAGTTCTCGATCTTCACCGTCATCGCCGGCCGGTCCACGATCTCCCCGGTGGTGCCGGTCAGCGGCCAGGTGGGCTCCGGCGTCGGGGTGGGTGTGGGCGTCGGGCTGGGGGTGGGGGTGGGCCGCGGGCTCGCCGTGCCGGTGCTCTTTCCGACCGGGGCGCTGCAGCCGGCGAGCAGACCGGCGGGGCCGAGCAGCGCGGCCGCGGCGAGGACGTGGCGCCGCGAGGGCGGCTGCTGCGGTGTGGTCACTGTCCAACGGTACGACGCCTACCCTGGTGCCCATGCCGCAGACACGGGCCGAACCGGAGCTTGAGACGTTGCTGACGGCGCTGACCGCGGCACTGCACGGCGGCCCGCCGCTGCTGCTCGGCGAGGTGGCTGCCGACCGGCTCGCCCGCTCCGGCGAGGTGGCCCTGGTGCTGACCACCTCCGGCTCGAGCACCGGAGCGGGCCGTCCGGTGGGGCTCACCGCGGCCGCCCTGCGCGCCAGCGCCGCCGCCACTGCCGAACGCCTGGCCGGACCGGGCCAGTGGCTGCTCACCCTGCCCGCGGACCACGTGGCCGGCGTGCAGGTGCTCGCCCGTTCGGTGCTGGCCGGGACCACACCGGTGCGCACGCCCGCCGGCCCGTTCCGGCCCGAGGCGCTGGCCGCGGGGATCGCCCGGATGCGCACCGACGTGCCCCGGTACGTCTCCCTGGTGCCCACCCAGCTGGTGCGGGTGCTGCGCAGCGAGCCGGCGGTCGAGGCGTTGCGCAGCTGCGCCGCCGTGCTGGTCGGCGGGGCCGCCCTCTCGACGGCGGTGCTCACCCAGGCCCGCCAGGCGGGCATCCGCGTGGTCACCACGTACGGGATGACCGAGACCTGCGGCGGGTGCGTGTACGACGGTGTGCCGCTGCGCGGCACGCAGGTGCGCATCGGCGAGGCGGGCCGGGTGCTCCTGGCCGGACCGATGCTCGCCGTGGGGTACCTGGACGACGGCGAGCAGCCGTTCGTCGAGGCCGACGGGCAGCGGTGGCTGGCCACCGGCGACGCCGGCAGCCTGACCGAGGGGGTGCTCACCGTGATCGGCCGCATCGACGACGTGATCCTCACCGGCGGGGTGAACGTGCACCCGGCGGCGGTGGAGTCCGCCCTGGCCGCAGCACCGGAGGTGGCGGAGGTGTGCGTGGTGGGGGTGGCCGACGCCGAGTGGGGCGAGCTGGTCACCGCCGTGGTGGTGCCCGCCCCCGGCGCCACGGTCTCCCTGGCGGACCTGCGGGCCCGCACCGGTGGTGGGCCGCAGGCGCCGCGGGCGCTGGTCGAGGTGCCCGCCCTGCCGCTGCGCGGGCCCGGTAAGACCGACCGCCGCCGTACCGCCGAGGTTGCCGCCCAGGCACTGGCGGCAGGTCGCGGACAGCGGCACTGACCCGGCCCGCCACGGCGGTATCCTGCACCCGGCCCGACGAACGGAACTCTGCGATGCCCTCCCTGCGCGACTGGCTCGATGGCGCACGTCCGCGTACCCTCCCGGCGGCGGTGGCGCCGGTGCTCGCCGGCACCGGGGCGGCCGCCCTGGCGCAGTCGGCCTCCCTGCTGCGGGCGCTGCTGGCCGCCGGGGTGGCGCTGGCGCTGCAGGTGGCGGTGAACTTCGCCAACGATTACTCCGACGGCGTCCGCGGCACCGACGACGTGCGGGTGGGTCCGGCGCGGCTGACCGCCACCGGGCAGGTGACGCCGGCGGCGGTGAAGCGCGCTGCGCTGCTCTCCTTCGCAGCAGCGGCGGTGCTGGGCGTGCTGCTGTGCGCGGTGGCCGGCACCTGGTGGCTGCTCGCGGTCGGCGCGGCCTGCATCGCCGCCGCCTGGTACTACACCGGCGGGCGGCGCCCGTACGGGTACGCCGGGCTGGGCGAGGTGAGCGTGTTCGTCTTCTTCGGCCTGGTCGCCACCCTCGGCACCACCTACACCCAGGCCGGCCGGATCACCGGTCCGGCGGTGCTCGCCGCCTGCGGGATCGGGTTCCTCGCCTGCGCGCTGCTGATGGTGAACAACATCCGGGACATCCCCACCGACGCGCAGGTCGGCAAGCACACCCTGGCGGTACGCATCGGGGACACCTGGGCCCGCCGGGGCTACGCCGCGTTCCTCGGCCTCGGGGTGCTCTGCCCGGTGCTGATCGCGTTCTGGGCGCCACTGGCGCTGCTGCTGGCCATCGCCCTCATCCCGGTGGTGGTGCTCTCCGGTCGGGTGCTGGCCGGGGCCACCGGGCACGAGCTGATCGTGGTGCTGCGGGACACCGGCTTCCTAGAGCTGATCGTGGGGCTCGGGATCCTCGTCATCCTCGCCGTCTGAGCCTGCGCGCCCGCCCTGGCCG
>CAZMDO010000256.1:0-4005 GCA_964564445.1 uncultured Ruaniaceae bacterium
GCAGGTGTGCGCGGCCACCGAGGCGCCGGTGATCGCCTCCGGCGGGGTGTCCAGCCTGGACGACCTGCGCGCACTGCGTGAGCTCACCGACCTCGGTGTGGAGGGTGCGATCGTCGGTAAGGCCCTGTATGCCGGAGCGTTCACCCTGCCCGAGGCGCTGGCGGTCGCCGGCCGGCCATGACCCCGCTGCCGGATCGTCTCCCGGACGGGCGGCCGCTACCTCGCGGCGAGGGCCGGTCGTTGCCACCGACCCCGCAGTTCGCCGGGGACGACGGCTCCACCGACCCGGTCCTGGCGGCCGCCCTGGCCCTGGAGCAGGAGACCGACCGGCTGCGTGCTGTGGTGGGGGCGCTGGCCACCGCCCGGGTGCTGGTGCCGGTGGTCTCCTACGTGGAGGAGGAGGCGGAGACCGTCGACCGGGAGATCAATGGCGCCACCGTGCCGATCACCGGGGAGAAGAGCGCCTCGGCGGCGATGGTGACCCTGGCGACGCCGGACGGGCGTGCGACCATCCCGGTGTTCTCCGGGATGGATGCGCTGCGCGCCTGGCGGGCCGACGCCCGGCCGATCCCCGCTGAGGGGGTGCGCGCGGCCCTGGCCGCCGTCTCCGACGCCGACGGCCTGCTCGTGCTCGACCCCGGCGGCCCGGTCACCGTGCCGGTGCCGCGCCCGGCGGTCTGGGCCCTGGCGCAGCAGCGGGACTGGGTGCCCGCTGCCGAGGACCCGGCGGTGGCCGAGGCGATCGGGCGCGCGCTGGCCGCTGTTCCCGGTGTGGTCGCCAGCCGGGTGGAGGCTGGCGAGGGTGCCGAGCTGCGGGTGGTGCTCGGGCTCCCGCCCGGGCTCGGCCGCGAGGACGTGCAGCAGATCGTGCAGCGGGCGAGCCAGGCGCTGGCGGCCGAGGAGCTGGTCGCCGAGCGGGTGGACTCGCTGCAGTTCCAGGTCCGCTCGGCCCCCTCCGGCGCCCAGGGGTGAGACCCGGCGCCCAGGGGTGTGACTGCGGGCGCCCGGGGGTGAGACTGCGGGCGCCCGGGGGTGAGCGAGGTCGCACCGGGCGCCCTGGGTCCCTCCGGACGCCCGTGCTAGAGTTGTCCGCAGACCAGTCGTCCCTGCCCCGGTGGGGGCGACGTGCAAGTGGAGACTCTCCCACCCATGCTCGACCGGACCGGATGATGCCGCCGACGGAGCCCGGGTCATAGGTCGAGGAACCTGGTGTTCCTCGAGGTGCCCGCTGTGGCGCCGCCAGCCTGAGCCTCCGCGCGCACCGCATGCGGAGGCTTTCTTCGTGTCGGGGTACCCCAGTCAGGTTTGAAGGTGAGGAGCACCACATCAGCGAGACCCGTATCAACGAGCGGATTCGCGTGCCGGAGGTCCGTCTGGTCGGCCCGAACGGTGAGCAGGTAGGCATCGTCCGCGTCGAGGACGCGCTCCGGCTGGCTCAGGAGGCCGATCTCGACCTGGTCGAGGTCGCCCCCGATGCGAAGCCGCCCGTGGCCAAGCTCATGGACTACGGCAAGTTCAAGTACGAGTCCGACATGAAGGCGCGTGATGCGCGGCGCAAGCAGTCGCACACGACCCTCAAGGAGATCCGGTTCCGGCTCAAGATCGACCCGCACGACTACGGCACCAAGAAGGGGCATGTCGAGCGGTTCCTCAAGGGCGGGGACAAGGTCAAGGTGATGATCATGTTCCGCGGTCGGGAGCAGTCCCGCCCGGAGATGGGTATGCGTCTGCTGGAACGGCTGGCGGACGACGTGGCCGAGCTTGGTCACGTGGAGAGCCTGCCGCGCCAGGACGGGCGGAACATGACCATGGTGCTCGGCCCGAACAAGAAGAAGTAGCCCACTCGCAAGCAACAGCGCCGCTGCTCCCGGCCCGGCTCTCGGGCGTGGGTGCAGCGAGAACAGCCGGCTGGGACCAGCCGGACAACGACGAGGACAGAGACGAATGCCGAAGAACAAGACGAACTCCGGTGCCAAGAAGCGGTTCCGGGTGACCGGGTCCGGGAAGGTCATGCGCCAGCGGGCCCGCCACGTGCACAAGTTCCAGGAGCGCAGCGCCCGTCAGGCCGCTCGCCTCGCGAACGACGTGGTGGTTGCCCCCGCCGATGCGAAGAAGATCAAGAAGCTGCTCGGCAAGTAACGCCGGCCCCCGACGACTAGGAGTAAGACGTGGCACGCGTCAAGCGGGCGGTCAACGCCCATAAGAAGCGCCGGACGACCCTCGAGCGCGCCAGCGGTTACCGCGGCCAGCGCTCCCGGCTGTACCGCAAGGCCAAGGAGCAGGTGACGCACTCGTTCACCTACTCCTACCGTGACCGCCGGGCCCGCAAGGGTGACTTCCGCCGGCTGTGGATCCAGCGGATCAACGCTGCGGCCCGGGCCCAGGGGATGACCTACAACCGGTTCGTGCAGGGTCTGCGCGCCGCCGGGGTGGAGGTCGACCGCCGGATGCTCGCCGAGCTCGCCGTCAACGACACCGCGGCGTTCAACGCCCTGGTCGAGCAGGCCAAGAAGGCTCTGCCGGAGGACGTGAACGCGCCGAAGAGCCCGGCCGCCTGATCGGCCGGAGCTGGTCGCGGCCCAGCCGCACGTAGCGCACGACGGCGCCCCACCTGCTGCCCAGGTGGGGCGCCGTTGCGTTGTGCTCAGCCGGGCCGCGTGCTCGGCTCAGGGCGGTGGTGCGGTGGCGGGCGGGTCCGCGGGGTGTGCACCGGGCTGCGGTGGGCCCTGCTGCGGTGGGTACGGCTGGTGTTGCTGCGGTGGAGCCTGCTGCTGCGGGTAGGCCTGTGGCTGCTGCTGGGGATAGGGCTGCTGGTACTGCGGCGGGTAGGGCTGTTGGTAGGTCCGCCGCTTGTTCGACGCCACCAGCACGACGATCAGGATCACCGCACCGGCGGCGATCGCCAGGACCATCAGAGCGATGATCCAGAAGATCGGGTTCTTCAGCATGGCGCCTCCTCGATGCCTGGATCGGACAGTAGCAGCGGAACGCCCGTGGCAGGGGAGAATGGCGCACGTGAGCAGTGAAGTGACGATGGCGAACCCGCGAGCGGACCGGGTGCGCGGGGTGGCGGCGCTGGCGCGCGGAGCGATGCGGGCCCGGCGCGGGCAGTTCTTGGTGGAGGGTCCGCAGTCGGTGCGGGAGGCGGTGCGGTGCGCGCCCGAGCAGGTGCGCGACGTCTACCTGACGGTCGCTGCCGCCCAGCGGTACCCGGAGATCACCGACGATGCGACCGCCGCCGGGGTCTACACCCACCTGTGCTCCCCGGACGTGCTGGCCGCGATGAGCGAGGACGCGCAGGGTGTGCTGGCCGTCGCCCGGCTCACCGGCGGCACGGTCGAGGACCTCTTCGGCGGCGACCGCCGGCCACGCCTGCTGGCAGCTCTGGCTCAGGTGCGCGATCCGGGCAACGCGGGCACGGTCGTCCGCGCGGCGGACGCCGCCGGCGCTGACGGGGTGCTGCTCTCGGCCGGCAGCGTGGACGTGCACAACCCGAAGGTGGTGCGCTCCACCGCAGGGTCGCTGTTCCACCTGCCGGTCGCCACGGGCACAGACCTGACGACCACCGCGAACCTCGCTCGGGAGCACGGGCTGCAGGTGCTCGCCGCCGACGGTGGCGGCGAGACCGGCCTGTACCAGGCGGACCTGGCCCGCCCGACCCTGTGGGTCTTCGGCAACGAGGCCCGCGGCCTGGGTGCGGCAGAGCGGGAGCTGGCGGACGCCGTCGTGCGCATCCCGATCCACGGCCGGGCCGAGTCGCTGAACCTGGCGATGGCCGCGACCGTGTGCCTGTACTCCTCGGCCCGCGCGCAGCGCGCCGGCTGACCGCGCAGCGCGCCGGCTGACCGCGCAGCGCGCCGGGTGCGGCCGAGCCCGCCCCGCACCGGGCCGCAGCTCAGGTACCGGTGCGCCCGAACGTGGTCAGCGCGGTGAGGATGTGCGGCGGCGCCAGCAGGAACATCGGCGTGAGCTCCTCCCAGCCGCGCTCCTTCACCTGCCGCGCCC
>CAZMDO010000257.1:0-3963 GCA_964564445.1 uncultured Ruaniaceae bacterium
GAACTTCCCGCCGATCCCGCCGCACGCCACCCTGGACCAGGCGGTGAAGTCGGCCCGGTCGCTGATCGAGGGCGACCCGGACCGGTGGGGGGTGATCAAGCAGGGGGTGAAGACCAAGGCGCAGGAGTTCATCCCCGGGCTCGGCTCGGACAAGTGAGCACCGCACCCGCAGCCGGCCCAGGCGGCGTTGCGGCGGACGGACCCGGCCCGGTGGTGGAGCGCCTGTCCGTGGCGGCCTACACCATCCCCACCGATGCGCCGGAGGCGGACGGCACGCTCGCCTGGCAGGCGACCACGATGGTGCTGGTCCAGGCGGAGGCTGGGGGCAAGGTCGGGCTGGGCTGGACCTACGGCCCGCTGGCCTGCGCGGACCTGGTCTCCGGCACGTTGCGCTCGGTGGTGGAAGGGTGCGATGCGCTGGCGGTGCCCGGCACCTGGGTGCAGATGGTCCGCGCGGTGCGGAACGCCACGCGCGCCGGGGTGGCCGGGTATGCGATCTCCGCGGTGGACGTGGCGCTGTGGGACCTCAAGGCCCGCCTGCTCGGGGTGAGCCTGGTCGACCTGTTCGGCCTGGTGGGTGAGGTCCAGGTCTACGGCAGCGGCGGCTTCACCAGCTACGACGACGACCGGATGGTCCAGCAGCTGACCTCCTGGGTGGCCGACCAGCAGATCCCGCGGGTGAAGATCAAGATCGGGCAGGACCGCGGCACCCGCACCGACCGGGACCTGGAGCGCATCCACCGGGCCCGGGAGACGATCGGGCCGGCCGCGGAGCTGTTCACCGACGCCAACGGCGCCTACTCGGCCAAGCAGGCGGTCCGGGTGGTCCGCGCCGCCGCGGACGCCCGGGTGACCTGGCTGGAGGAACCGGTCAGCTCGGCCGACCTGCCCGGGCTGCGCCTGGTGCGCGAGCAGGTGGCCGCGGACGTGACCGCCGGGGAGTACGGCAGCGACGTGGCCTACTTCCAGCGGATGTGCGCGGCGCAGGCGGTGGACTGCCTGCAGGTGGACGCCACCCGGTGCGGGGGCTACACCGAGTGGCTGCGCGCCGCAGCGGTGGCGCAGGCGCACGAGCTGACCGTCTCCGCCCACTGCGCCCCGCACCTGCACGCCCCGGTGGCCGCGGCCACCCCGAACCTGCGGCACCTGGAGTGGTTCCACGACCATGTCCGGATCGAGAACCTCGCCTTCGACGGCGTGCTCGACCCCACCGGCGGATCGGTCACCCCGGACCGGTCCGCCCCCGGGCACGGCCTCACCCTGCGGGAGGCGGACCTGGCCGGCTACCGGGTGGGCTGACCGGCGCCGGCCACCACCTCACCGTCCCGCCAGACCGCGCGCACGCTCAGGTCGGCGTCGGTGAGCAGCACGTCCGCCCGGTAGCCGGTGCGCAGCGCCCCGAACGGCACACCGCCCACCGCCGGGGCGACCACCTCGGCCGGGGTGAGGGAGGCGGACCGGACCGCGGCCACCAGGTCCACCCCACCGGCCACCGTGGTGCGCACCACGTCCACCAGGTGCGCGGTGCCGCCGGCGATCGAGCCGCCCTCGGCCAGCCGGGCCACCCCGCCGGCGACCTCCACGTCCAGGCTGCCCAGCCGGTAGCGGCCGTCGCTCATCCCCGCCGCAGCCATCGCATCGGTGACCAGGGCGATGTTCTCCGCCCCGACCAGGGCGAAGGTGTCCCGGACCAGCTCCGGGTGCAGGTGCACCCCGTCGGCCACCAGCTCCACCACCAGGTCACCGGCGGCGGCCGCGGCCAGGGCCACCGGCACCGGGCCGGGTGCGCGGTGGTGCATCGGCGGCATCCCGTTGCACAGGTGCGTGACGGTGGCGCGGCGCCCGGAGCCGGCGAGCAGCTCACGGCCGCGGTGCACCGCGGCCCGCATCACCTCGGCCGCAGCGTCGGTGTGCCCGTAGGAGGGCAGCGCACCGGCGGCGACCAACGCGTCGGTGACCGCATCCGCACCGGACACGTCCGGGGCCACCGTCATCGTGACCAGACGCCCGGCCAAGGTCTCGGCGAGGGCCGAGACCAGGGCGGGATCGCCGTCACGCAGGAACGCCGGGTTCTGCGCGCCGCACCGCGCCGCGGACAGGAACGGGCCCTCCGCGTGCACCCCCTCGACCTCGCCGCTCTCGACCAGCCCGGCGAGCAGGCGGGCCCGTTCGAGCAGCACCTCGGCAGAGGCGGTGACCAGCGAGGCGAGCATCCGGGTGGTGCCGTGCCGCCGGTGCTCGGCGATCGCCTGGACGGCCTGGCCCGCCTCGGTGGCGTCCGGGAAGCTCGCGCCCCCGCCGCCGTGGTTGTGCACGTCCACCAGACCGGGCAGCACCAGCTGCTCCGGGTCTGCGCCGGGCAGGTCGGCGGCCCAGGCGGCGGGCAGCTCGCCGGCCGGACCCACCCAGGTGAGCACACCCTCGGCCCAGACCACCACACCGTCGGTGATCTCCTCCTCGGGGGTGATCACCCGGCCACGGACGAGCTGGGGCATCTGCGTCTCCTCTCCTGCAGGTCAGAACAGGCGGGACTCGGCGTCGTCGAGCCCGCGCATGGCGTCGTAGTCCAGCACCAGGCACCGGATCCCGCGGTCGGTGGCCAGCACCCGCGCCTGCGGCTTGATCTCCTGGGCGGCGAACACCCCGGAGACCGGTGCCAGCAGCGGGTCCCGGTTCAGCAGGTCCAGGTACCGGGTGAGCTGCTCCACACCGTCGATGTCGCCACGGCGCTTGATCTCCACGGCCACCGCCCCACCCTCGGCGGTGCGGGCGAGGATGTCCACCGGGCCGATCGCGGTCGGGTACTCCCGGCGCACCAGGGCGTGGCCCTCGCCGAGCAGGCCGATCTGCTCGGCGAGCAGCTTCTGCAGGTGCGCCTCCACACCGTCCTTGATCAGCCCCGGGTCCACCCCGAGCTCATAGCTGTGGTCGTCGAGGAGCTCGTGGATGCTCACCACCAGCTGGTCGTCGGTCTTCGTGCTGGCCACGGTCCACACCGCCTGCACGCCCACTTCACGCTGGGCGTCGGTGGGCTCGCTCTCCTTGAGCACGCACGGTGGGCTCATCCAGTTCAGCGGCTTGTACGAGCCGCCGTCGGAGTGCACCAGCACCGAACCGTCGGACTTGATCATCAGCACCCGCCGGGCGAGCGGCAGGTGTGCGCTGAGCCGGCCGCTGTAGTCCACGGCGCACTCGGCGATGACGAGCCTCATCGCTGCTCCTTCCTGCTGGGTGTGGGCCGGCCTGGCCGGGAGGGGCGGACCGGGCCGCAGTCACACGATCCGGGACGTGCTCGGGTCCGGGGGTGCCGCCTCGAGCCAGGACCGCAGCCCGTCCAGGGCGCCGTCCTCGGCGGCGAGGCGGAACTCATCACCCTGATAGCTGCAGCGTGCCTCCGCCAGGGCCCCCGGGCCGTCGTCGGCGGGACGCTCCCGGCCGACGATGTCCATCTGCCGCCGCGCCCAGCGCCGGGAGGGCCGCAACGACAACGAGACCACCTCGTAGAAGTCGAGGTGGTCCCGTGTGTAGGTGGCGATGCCGGAGGCCCAGCGCTTGCCCTCGTAGAGGGCGCACTCGAAGGAGCCGACCCGGTGGCTGAGCGAACGCAGCCGCCAGAAGAACAGCACGCCGAGCGCCACGGCGACCAGCGCCACCACGATGAGCACGCTCCACGCCGCTGGCACCGGCGCCCTCAGCTCTCCTGCGTGCCGGCCGCAGCCTCCGCGGTGGTGGGGTCGACGACGATCGTGACGTCGTCATGGTCCACCGAGAGGAAGCCACCGCTGACCTCGAGCTCCACGGTGTCACCGCCCTCGAGCGGACGCACCCGGATGGCACCGGGGCGCAGCACGGCGAGCACCGGCTGGTGACCGGGCAGCACGCCCATGTCGCCGTCGGCTGCGGGTGCAGCGACGCTCAGCGCCTCCCCGGACCAGACCGTGCGGTCGGCGGAGACCATCTCCA
>CAZMDO010000258.1:0-1449 GCA_964564445.1 uncultured Ruaniaceae bacterium
GCGATCACCCAGCGCAGGTCCCAGATGAGGTGATGGGTGAAGAAGTTGACGTACGCAGCCACGGCGAGCACCGCCGTCCAGGCCACGCGCAGGCCGACCACGCGCAGACGTAGCCGCCGGAACGCCTGCAGGATGTAGGAGGCCACGGCGGCGTACATGAACCCGGAGTACACCGGCACCCCGCCCACGCGCAGCACGCCGGCGTCCGGGTAGGACCACGAGCCGACGTGCACCTTGAAGATCTCCAGCCCCAGCCCGACCAGATGGAACACACCGATGATCGCGACGTCCCGGCGGGTCTCCAGCCCGAGCAGGGAGAACGCTGCGGTCACCGCGAGGGCGTAGACCAGCAGGGCGTCGTACCGGGCGACCGGCAGCTCCAGCACGGCGCTGAGCGCCAGACCGGCGAAGATCGCCAACGGGAAGGAGCAGCACTGCAGCTCCAGCCACGCGAAGTGGAGCAGCTGGCCGAGCGCCCGCACTGCCCGGGCGCCGCGTGAGGTGCCGACGGCGAGGCTCGAGGTGGTCACGATGCTGACCCTGGCAGGGGCTCGGCCGGCGAGAGCGCGGTTTCGCAGGACCCGCCCGGCCCGGCCACGACACCTCCCCGAGGTCGCCACACCCGCCGTGCCGCAGGAGCGCCTGCCCGGTGCCGCACCCGCCCGGGCAGACCTCCCCATCGCGGGGGCCCCTCGGCCGGCCCGCCGGCCGGTACTGTGGCTGCGGCCCGTTCCCGGAGAGAAAGAGCAGCACAGACAGATGGAGCCCGCGGTCTGGATCATCATCGGAGTCCTCGTCCTGGTCGCGATCCTCATCCCGATCGCCATCAAGCAGCTGAAGGCGGCCAACGCCCGCCTGGAGCGCTGGGCGCAGGAGCACGGCTGGGAACGGGTCACCGACCAGCAGGTCGAGGACTCCCTGGCCCGGTCCTGGTTCAACCCCGCGAACCGGGAGATCTACCGGCCCTGGACGATGCAGGTGCTGCGCGGCCGGTGGAACGAGGCCACCGCGATGTCGTTCATGTACGGGTACAAGGTGCCCAACGACGAGCCGCAGTTCCACGTGGTGGCGATCACCCTGCCGGTCAAGCTGCCGATGGTCGCACTGGCACCGCAAGGGACCGCCACCCGGATCTACGCACCCGGGCCGGTGCCGGAGATCGACCTGGAGTCCGCCGAGTTCAACCGCACCTGGCACGTGCACGGCAGCGACCACAGGTTCGTCAGCGACTTCCTGCACCCGCAGATGATGGCACGGCTCCTGCAGGAGGACGCCGTGGTCAAGGGCCGCGAGCTGTTCGTCAGCGGCAACCAGCTGTTCACCATGCGGCGTGGGCGCACCGAGGTCGACCGGATCGAGCCCTCGCTGCGGCTGCTGGCGGACGTGGCCGCGCTCATCCCGGACCACGTGCTGCGCGGCTACGGCGCTCCGCGCTGAGCCGGGAGCCGG
>CAZMDO010000258.1:1549-3943 GCA_964564445.1 uncultured Ruaniaceae bacterium
CGCGACCGGCGAGCCCCACCGGGGAGCACTGCCCATCGTGATCCCGACATCAGGTGCGGGCCCCTTGTTAGGCTCCGTGACGACGACCGACCGAAGGAGAGGTGGCGGCTGTGGAGCTAGGGATGTTCCTGTTCTTCGCGGTCGTCGTGGGCGCCGTCATGGTCGCCAGCGCCCTGATCGCCCGCCGCACCCGCCAGGCGGCGCAACAGTGGGCCGCCGCGCACCACTGGACCTGGTCGGCCTCGGACGGCGCGCTCGTGGACCGGTGGATCTCGCCGCCGTTCCAGCGGGGCAGCAGCCGGTCCGCGCGCAACGTCCTCACCGGTACCTGGAACGGCCGGCCCGCCACCTCCTTCCACTACACCTACACGACCGGAAGCGGGAAGAACCGCACCACCCACCACTTCCACGTGGTGGCCTACTCGCTGCCGGCGCGGCTGCCGTGGCTGCAGCTCGAGCCGGAAGGGGTGGGGGACTCGATCGCGAAGTTCTTCGGCGGGCAGGACATCGAGTTCGAGTCGGCCTCGTTCAACGAGGCCTGGCGGGTGAAGGGCCCCGAGGGGCAGTTCCCCTACGATTTCCTGCACCCACGGATGATGCAGCGCCTGCTGCAGCCGGACACCGCCCGCGCCTCGATCACCGTGGAAGGCTCGGACCTCTACCTCTACCGCTCCGGCAAGCAGCAGCTGGCGGCGATCCAACCCTCGCTGCAGCTGCTCTCCGACCTGGTCGACCAGATCCCCCGGTTCCTCTGGCTGAAGGTCGGCTACGACCCGGACCGCGCCTCCGGCGCCACCCGCTGACCAGCCCGGCGGGCCTCACGCCTCGGCCCCGGCCACCGCGCGCCGTCGGCGCCGGCGCCGACGCAGCACCAGCAGCACGACCGCGGCCGGCACCCCGAACGCCAGTGCCCACGGGATGAGCGTGCCGGCGATGACCAGCAACGCGCTGGCGAAGGACAGCAGTGCGCCCCACCCGGAGGCCAGCCCGCCGACGAATCCCGCCGTCTCGACCTGCGCCGGAGCCGCCGTGGGCTGCAGCTCGACCGTCAGCGTGGACATCGCCACCTGGTCGGCCAGGTGCTCCCGCTGGGACAGGTAGGACTCCAGCTCCCCCTGCCGCTCGCTGAGCGCCTCCTCCGCTGCCAGCAGGTCGGCACTGTCGGTGGCCTCGGCCATGATCCCGCGCAACCGCTCGGTGGAGGTCTCCAGCGCGGCGATCCGGGCGTCCAGGTCGACCACCTGCCGGGTGACGTCCTCGCTGGCGGAGGAGACCTCCTGCACCGAGCCGAGCTCGCCCAGGTCCTCGATCAGCCCGGTCAGCTGGTCCGCCGGCACCCGCGCCGTGATCGAGGCGTACGGCAGGTCGCCCTCGGCCTCCGGGTCACCCGCCCAGGTGTGCCGGTCCTGCACCCGCCCGCCGAGCGCGGTCACGCTCGCCGCCAGGTCGTCGGCCGCCTCGGTCGGATCGGTGGCCAGCACCACGGCATGGGCAGTGGTGATCACCTGCCGCTGCGCCTCGACCCCCGAGGCGTCCCGCCCTGCGGCACTCTGCGCCGCCTCGGCTCCGGCGTGCTCGATCTCGGCACCGGCGTCGATCATGCCGCCGGTGTCCGCGGAGTCCCCACCCCCGGCACCTGCGCTGCACCCCACCAGGCCGACGGCCAACGCTACGCCGGCTAGAACCCTCGTCGTCGTGTGCATGCCGAGACCGTACGGCTCCCGGCGGGGCATTTCCGGGCCGTCACCGAACCGCCACACAACTGTGGCCGATCTGTGGCCAGAGCGTTGTGGCTTCGTTGTCCGCGGCGCGCAACATCGGCCGCCTCGACGACAGGGGCACCCCACATCCCGGTCGTGCCGGTGCGGGGACTATAGCCCCCGCACCGGGGCACGAGCCGCGGACGGGGTGGGCGGGTGCGCCAGGAGCCGGACGATCGGGCGGATCGCGACCCGCACGCTGAGCAGCCGGAACGCCACGTCCCGCAGCACCGCCAGCACCCGGCTCTCGGAGAACATCAGCCGGGCGAGCGAGCGGGAGGTCTCCTGGGCGGTCTCCACCCGGGGGCGCTGCTCCCGCTCGAAGGCGGCCAGCACCGCGGCCAGCCCGGCACCGCCGACCCGTCCCGCCGGGGTGAGCCGCGCAGCGGCGACGTCCCCTGCCCGGCCGGGCTCCGCCGTCGGCAGGAGTGTGGTGAGCATGCGGGCGAGCACCCAGGCCGACTCCATCGCCATCCCGGCCCCGATCCCGGCGGTGGGCAGGAACCCGGCTGCGGCGTCGCCGAGGAGCACGGTGCGGTCGGTGGTCCAGCGGGCCGCGCGCACATCCTTCAACGGCCAGTAGTACGGGTCCGGGTCGTCGGTCACCGCCTGCAGCGCGCGCTCCACCCGCGGG
>CAZMDO010000259.1:0-3904 GCA_964564445.1 uncultured Ruaniaceae bacterium
CCTCGTCCAGGGTGAGCGGCACCGGGGAGTGGGTGTTGCCCACGAAGCCGGTCACCCCTGGGGTGTGCCGTACCGCACCCCAGGACTCGTCGGTCAGGTCCATCCGCACCAGCACGTAGCTGGGGATGCGCACCCGGCGCACCAGCTTGCGCACCGAGTTCTTGATCTCGACGACCTCTTCCATCGGCACCTCGACGCCGAAGATGTAGTCCTCCATGTTCAAGGACTGGATCCGGGACTCGAGGTTGGCCTTCACCCGGTTCTCGTAACCGGCGTAGGAGTGGATCACGTACCACTCACCGGGCAGGGTGCGCAGCTCGCTGCGGAACGCCGCGACCGGGTCCTCGACCGGAGCCTCGCTCGCCGGCGCCTGCTCGGCCTCGACGGCGTCGGTCACCTCCTCGGTGGAGGTCACCTCGTCCTGGGCGTCTTCAGACACGTGCTCGACCTGCTTCCCTCATCCGTTGTCGTTTCTCGTTGGTCCTCACCTGGCTCGGGGCCGGCGGCTAGCCGCCGAACGCCCAGAGCACCAGGCGACCCACACCGTAATCCAGCAGGCCGACGTAAACCATCATGATGATCAGGAAGACGACCACCACGGCGGCGTACGTGAACAGCTCGTTCCGGGTGGGGGTGACGACCTTGCGCAGCTCGGCGATCACCTCGCGCACGAACCTCAGGATCCGTGCGAACAGGTTCGGGCGGGGCTGGCGGCTGGCCTCGGCCTCCGCCCGGGAGACGGTGGCGCGACCCTTCCCGGCCTCGGCGGCGCGCACCGAGGTGGGTCGGCCGGCGGCGCTGGCGCGGGCGGAGCGGGCCGACCGCGTGCTGCTGGCCGAGCGGGAACGGGTCGCCGCAGCGGCGACCTCCTGCTTCGCCTCGTCGGCGGCTTCCTCGCCCTCGTCGGTGCCAGGCTCCTGGTCGGCCGGTGCCTCGTCGTCGGCTGCGTCGCCGTCCTGACCGCGGGCCTCGTCCGCGCTCTCCGCCGGCTCGGCGGTGGCCGCAGCGGGCTCAGCAGGCTCGGCGGCACCCGCGTCCGTGGCGTCGTCGGCCCGGGTGGCCTCCTCCGGCTGCGGCTCGGTGCCCTCTACCGCATCCGACGCAGCGTCGCCACGGCCGACGTCCTCGGGCTCGCCCGAGTCGGCACTCGTGGATCTGCTCACAGAACTGCTTTCGTTGGCTGGGTGACTGCGGTCGGATGTCCTGACGTCATGTGCAGGGCAGGAGGGACTCGAACCCACAACCGCCGGTTTTGGAGACCGGTGCGCTACCAATTGCGCCACTGCCCTTCGCGGTGGACACCACCGGCGGCCACTCCCGTAGGGCGCAAACCAGCCTGGCGGACGTCAACCACCGGTCACTGAGTGTACGGGACATCTCAGGCCAGGTCGAACCACAGTGCGCGAGAGCACACTTCGCCCGCCCCACCGCCGGCGCAGGTCCGCCGTCGGGGCGCCATCCTCGGCAGCATCCCCGGCGCCATCCCCGGCAGGCGCAGGCGCGGGCGTTCGCGAACGATGGAACCGCGCACGGATAATGACCGGCATGGCCACCCGTCGCCCGCCGTGGAGGATGAGCGTACGTACCCGCGCGCTCGCCGCCCTGATCGGGCTGGCTGCCCTGGCGATGGCCGCCGCCGGGCTGACCGCCTACTCGGTGGAGCGGGACCACACCGCCGAGCTCGTGGACGCCGCGCTGAACCGCAACGCGGCCGAGGTGAAGACCCTGTACGAGCAGGGCGTCGACCCGGAGACCGGGCTGCCGTTCACCTCGGTGGAGGCGGTGATCCGCACCGCGCTGAGCCGGGTGGTGCCGGCGGAGAACGAGGCCCTGGCCGGGTTCATGGGCACCGAGCTGTCCCACGTGCCCAGGACGATCACCTCGTTCCGCATCCAGGACGACCCGGAGCTGGTGGCCGCGCTCGCCCCGGTGAGTAGCTGGTCCCGGCCCGCCTACGTCACCGTGCGCACCGACCAGGCCAGCTACCGGGCCTACGGGCTCCCGGTGCAGACCGAGGGCGGCGGGCAGTCCGGTGCGGTGGTGTTCGTCTTCGACATGGACGGCGAGTACGCCGAGATCGGTGACACGTTCCGCACCTACGCACTGGTGGCGGTGCTGGCTCTGGTGTGGATCACCGTGATCGGCTGGTTCGTGATGGGACGGATGCTGATGCCGGTGGCCGTGCTGCGTACCGCGGCGGCCGAGATCAGCTCCTCGGACGACCTCTCCCGCCGGATCCCGGTCACCGGCCACGACGACCTGGCCGCGCTGACCACCACCGTGAACGGCATGCTGGCCCGGTTGGAGCACGCGTTCGGCTCCCAGCGCCAGCTGCTCGACGACGTCGGTCACGAGCTGCGTACGCCGCTCACCGTGGTGCGGGGTCATCTGGAGCTGATGGACCCCGCCGACTCTCGCGACGCGGCGGACACCCGGTCGCTGGTGCTGGACGAGCTGGACCGGATGAACCTGCTGGTGGAGGACCTGATGACGTTGGCCAAGGCCCGACGTCCCGACTTCGTCCGCCTGGTCCCGGTGGACGTGGCGCTGCTGACCGACGAGGTGCTGGCGAAGGCCGAGCCGCTCGGCGAGCGCCGCTGGGTCCTGGACTCGCTCGCGGACGTGCAGGTGGAGGCGGACCCGCGCCGGCTCACCCAGGCGTGGCTGCAGCTGGTCTCGAACGCGGTGAAGTTCTCCGCCACCGGTTCCTCGGTGGGCATCGGCTCGCGCTACTCCCCCACCACCGGCACGGTCCGGCTGTGGGTGAGGGACGAGGGCACCGGGATCGAACCGGAGGACCAGGAGCGGATCTTCGAGCGGTTCGAACGGCTCGACCCGGACGTGGAGGGCACCGGGCTGGGCCTGTCGATCGTGTCCCTGATCGCCGAGGCGCACCACGGGCAGGTGGACCTGGAGTCCACGGCGGGCGCGGGCAGCACCTTCAGCATCCTGCTGCCGGTCCTGCCGGGCACGGGTTCGGGGCAGACTGGGGAGCCTGCACAGGAGGGAGCACGATGAGCCAGATCTTGATCGCCGAGGACGAGGAGCGGATCGCCTCGTTCGTGGCCAAGGGACTGCGCGCGGCCGGGTACTCGCCGACCGCTGTGCGCACCGGCACCGAGGCGATCGACCTGGCCAGCACCGGGGAGTTCGACCTGCTCGTGCTCGACCTCGGCCTGCCCGACCAGGACGGTTTCGAGGTGCTGAGCACGATCCGCGGCCAGGGGGTGTCCATCCCGGTGATCATCCTGACCGCACGGTCGTCGGTGACCGACACGGTCGCCGGGCTGGAGGGCGGCGCGGACGACTACATGGCCAAACCGTTCCGGTTCGAGGAGCTGCTCGCTCGGGTGCGGCTGCGGCTGCGGGCCGAGTCCTCCGGCGACGGTGGCGCGGCGCTCAGCCACGACGGTCTGGCTCTGGACCTGCGCACCCGTCGGGCGACCGTGGCCGGCCGGGAGGTGGACCTGTCCGCACGCGAGTTCACCCTGGCGGAGACGTTCCTGCGCAGCCCGGGCCAGGTGCTCAGCCGGGAGCAGCTGCTCTCCCGGGTGTGGGGGTACGACTTCGACCCGGGCTCGAACGTGGTGGACGTGTACGTGCGCTACCTGCGCAAGAAGCTGGGCGCCGACCGGTTCGAGACCGTGCGCGGGATGGGTTACCGGCTGCGCTGACCACGCACGTCGGCCCCGGTGACGGCGCAGTGCGTCACCGGGGCCGGCGGGGGTGCCGGGTCAGTCCGCCGAGCCGGCCGACGGGGCGCTCTGCGCGCTGGCCGGGCTGTTCGGCGTCTGCGGGCTGGCCGGGCTGTTCGGCGTCTGCGCGCTGGCCGGGCTGTTCGGCGTCTGCGCGCTCGCCGGGCTGTTCGGCGTCTGCGGGCTCGCCGGAGAGTTCGGCGTCTGCG
>CAZMDO010000260.1:0-3891 GCA_964564445.1 uncultured Ruaniaceae bacterium
CGATACCCGCCTCGTGCCGGCCCAGCCACACCGAGGCCATCGTGTCCGGGTAGGCGTCGTGCGGGCCCAGGCCGAACCACTGGGCGCCGTCCACGTCGGTCGGCAGGCGCAGGTGCAGCCCGAGGCGCGGCCACACGTCGTCGAAGCCGGTGCTCGGGGTGATCGTCACCCGCAGCAGCGCCTCGATGACGCCGTCCTCGCTGCGCTCCGCGGTCCAGCGCTCGGTCACCTCCAGCCCGGCGCGCGAGTCCGCGGCCGACACCCGGCGGCGCACCGTGCGCACGTGCTCGCCGGACTCCAGGTCCACCACCCGGGAGACCAGCCGGTGCAGCCCGGCCGCCCGCCACCGGTCCGCGGACGACGGGGTGTGCTCGGTGGTGCTGAACGCCTCCGGCGGCACCCGGTCGTAGCTCACCCGCGAGGTGCCCTCATCGTTGTCAGTCGGCGCACGCCAGAGCTCGACCGCCGGACCGGTCACCGCCTGCCCGGCCAGGGCCACCAGCTCCGACCCGGCGAAAGCCACTGGCGCCTGCGCGAGCGGGACCCGCGCCGCCACGGCCGCCCCTGACCCCGGCCGAGAGGACCGGCCGGCGGCCCTCTCCGCCGGCTCGGTCCACTGCCCGCGGGCCACCACGTGCCCGGCCGGCGCCCACGGCGCCGCCTCGGCGAGCACCGCCTCCACGGTGACCACGCGCTCGCCCCGGTGAGCTCCGCCGTCGTGCGCACCGCCGGAGAAGAGCCGCACCTGGGTGAGGCCGCCCGGACCCACTGGCGCTTCGCCGTCATCGACCAGCGCGGCACGCCCCGCGGCGACCTCGTGCCCCGAGACCTCCACGCGCCAGCGCAACTGCAGGTGTCCGGTGTCGGCCGAGTGGTACCGGCTGCGCACCTCCACCACGCCCGCTCCTGCCCGACGCAGCAGCACCGGCGCCTCCACCGCCGCGAACTCCGCCAGCCCCGGGGTGGGCGTGCCGTCGGAGAGGACCATCCCGTCCATCACGAAGTTCCCGTCGTGCACCACCTCGCCGAAGTCACCGCCGTAGCCGAAGAACTCCTGGCCGTCGGCACTGCGGGTGCGGATGCCGTGGTCCCGCCACTCCCAGACGAAGCCGCCGTGCAGCCGCGGGTGGGCGTCCACCATCGCCCGGTACTCGCTCAGCCCACCGGGCCCGTTGCCCATCGCGTGCGCGTACTCGCAGTGCACGAACGGCTTGGCCCGCTGCCGGGTGGACTCCGCGACCGAGCAGCCCAGCAGCGGGGTGTGGTCGGCGGAGTCGGCGATCGAGGCGGTCTCGGCCACCTTGGCGTACATCCGGGAGTACACGTCGGTGTAGGCGCCGGTGTAGTCGCCCTCGTAGTGCACCGGGCGGGTGCGGTCGCGCTGGCGGACCCACTCGGCCATCGCGGCCAGGTTGCGCCCGGTGCCGGACTCGTTGCCCAGCGACCACATGACCACGCTCGGGTGGTTCTTGTCCCGCTCCACCGTGCGGGTGATCCGGTCCAGGTAGGCCTGGTGCCAGCGCGGGTCGTCGCTCGGGTTGCCCACCCAGCCGCCGGCACCGAACCCGTGCGTCTCCAGGTCGCACTCCAGCACCACCCACAGGCCCAGCTCGTCGGCCAGGTCCAGCAGCCGCGGGTGCGGCGGGTAGTGCGAGGTGCGGATCGCGTTCACGTTGTGCCGCTTCATCAGCGCCAGGTCCGCGCGGGCGTCGGTCTCGTCGAACACCCGGCCGCGGTCGGGGTGGGTCTCGTGCCGGTTCATCCCGGAGAACACCAGGCGGCGGCCGTTGGCCAGCAGCCGGTCGCCGTCGATCTGCACCCGCCGGAAGCCCAGCTGCAGCGTGATCGTCTCGACGGCGTTGCTCACCGTGGTCTCGTGCAGCACCGGGTCCTCGGCCGACCAGGGGGCCACCTGCCCGACAGCGACCTCGGAGACGTCCGCCGGGGTGTCCCAGGTCAGGTCCACGCCCAGCACCGGGATCCGCAGGTGCACCGGGAACGCCTCCTCGCCGGCGGTGACCTCCGGGACCAGGGAGCCCTCGCCGGTGGCCGGGTCGTAGTCGGCGTGCAGCCAGAGGTCCTCGATACCGCCGGCCGGCCGGCGCAGCAGGGTCACCTCGCGGAAGATGCCCGGCAGCCACCACTGGTCCTGGTCCTCCAGGTAGGAGCCCGCCGACCACTGCGCCACCCGGACCGCCACCGTGTTCTCCCCGGCGCGGACGGCCTCGGTCACGTCCAGCTCGTGCGCCAGCCGGCTGCCCGCCGCCGACCCGACGGGGCGGCCGTTCACCCAGGCCCAGAAGAACGACTCCACCCCGTCGAAGCGGAGCAGCACCCGGCCGCTGGTGGTCCACTGCTCCGGCACGGTGATGGTGCGGCGGTACTCCCCGGTGGGGTTCTCGTCCGGCACGTGCGGCACGTCGATCGGGAACGGATACTGCACATTGGTGTAGATCGGGTGGCCGTAGCGGCCATCGCCGGTCAGCACCCAGTGGGACGGGACGGTGATGTCGTCCCAGGAGGAGTCGTCGTAGTCGGGGGCAGCGAAGGCGCCGGAGCCCGCGGCGGCCTCTGCAGCGGTGGCGGCGGCTTCCGCGCGGGTTTCCGCGCCGGCTTCCGCGGCAGTGGCGCCCGGGAAGCCGGGCGTGCCGGGCACGCCCGGCAGCAGCCGGAAGCGCCACCTGCCGCTGAGATCGAGGCAGGGTGCGTCGCTGTGCAGCGCCGAACGCGCGGGGGCGAGCGCACCGCTGCCCGGCGCGAACGAGGTGTGCAGCTGGTGCGGGTCGGTCTGCGGGGCGGCGGACACGGACGTCTCCTTCTCCGGCTTCGGCTCGGCCTCGGCACGGCGGGCGTGCGGGCACGTGCGGCACGCTAACACAAACCCGATCAAGCGTTCGGGATTAGAGTTGGGCTGCCGGGCGGCGTCGGGAACGTGCCCGGGCGGGCCGGTCATGATGGTGCCGAGGCCAGGAACGGAGACCTGATGACAGACGCACCCGCAGCCCGCGGCAAGCGCGGCCACTACCGCAAGTCCGCCGAGCGGCGCCGCACGATCGTGGCGGCCGCCACGCGGGTGTTCTCCCGGGACGGCTACCGGGGAGCGACCATCCGCGCCATCGCCGCGGAGGCGAAGATGAGCCCGTCCAGCCTGCTGCACTTCTTCGCCAGCAAGCAGGAGCTGCTCTGGGCGACCATGGCCCACCGGGACGCGCACAAGTTCACCGGCGGTCGCGGCGGGGTGCGCGGCTTCCCGGACCGGGTGGTCGGGCAGGCCGTGGCGAACGAGGAGATCCCGCACCTCATCCAGCTCTACGCGGTGCTCAGTGCAGAGTCGGCCACCCGCAGCCACCCGGCGCAGGAGTACTTCGCCACCCGGTTCACCAAGGTGCGCGAGCAGATCGCCGGTGAGCTCGCCGCGCTCGCCGACGCCGGTCTGCTGCGCCCGGAGGTGGATCCGGCCCGGGCCGCAGTGAGCCTGGTCGCCCTCTGGGACGGGACTCAGCTGCAGTGGCTGCACCACCCGGACGCGATCAGCACCGCGCAGATCCTGCGTGACTACTTCGGGCTGATCCTCACCGACCCGAGCGTGCTCACCGACATCAGCGCGTTGCGCACCCAGTGGCGCGCGTGCCCGCCCGCGGGAGCCCCCGAGCCGGAGGAGTACGACGGCGGTGTGGACCCGGTCGCCGACTCGCTTTAGCACTCACCTTGACCGAGTGCTAACTCCTGCCTAGATTTAGACCCGAGGTCCCTTCCTCGGAAGGGGCGTTCACCCGCACGCACCGGTACCGACCGGCCCCCGCGACGGCGGTTTGTGCTGAGGCGGCGGGAGATCCTTGTCATTGTTCACCACTCACGCGAAGGGGAGGTCCGCAGTGTCGGTCTCCATCA
>CAZMDO010000261.1:0-3866 GCA_964564445.1 uncultured Ruaniaceae bacterium
GCCGAGGACGGGTGGCGCGACTCGCTGGAGTGGTACGAGGGATTCACCCCGTACGGTCACCAGGCCCGTGCCTTCGCTCGGCTGAGCAGCGCCGGGCTCACGGCCGAACGCTCGCGCCCACAACCGACGCTCGTCACGACGGGAACGGGGTCTGGGAAGACGGAAGCGTTCCTCTACCCGATCCTCGACCACGTCCAGCGGGCGCGCCGCCAAGGCGTGCGAGGGACTAAGGCGATCATCCTCTACCCGATGAATGCTCTGGCCGATGATCAAGCCGCCCGGCTGGCTGAGATTCTCAGCTCGCACGCCGAGCTCGCCGACATCACGGCGGCGCTCTACACCGGTCAGGCCGGCCCCCAACGCAGCCGGGTCAGCGAAGCCGGACTGATCACCGCTCGGGAGGTGATCCGGGACGCGCCCCCCGACATCCTGCTCACCAACTACAAGATGCTCGACCAGCTCTTGCTGCGCGACCGAGACGCACCCATCTGGGAACAGAGCGCTACCAGCCTGCAGTACCTCGTGCTGGACGAGTTCCATACCTATGACGGCGCCCAGGGCACTGACGTGTCCATGCTGTTGCGACGCCTCGGCCTCGCGCTCAAAGCACACTGGCCCGAGGACGACGTCACCATCACGGGTGAGGACCGCCGTCGTCCCCTCGGGAGGATCACCCCGGTCGCGACCTCCGCCACCCTCGGCAGCAGCGACGAGACCACCCACATGCGAGCGTTTGCCCGGACAGTCTTCGGCGAAGAGTTCGGACCCGACGCCGTCGTCACCGAGTCTCGCCTCGCGATCGACGAGTGGGCCGCCGACGGCATCGAACGCGTCTCCGCTCGCAGCTGGGCCCCGGTCGAGTTCACCACCCTCACCGGGCTCGCCCAGCTCGGCGGAGAACACGATGCCGGTGACCTACCGCCCGCCCAGGTGGCGCGGGCGGTGCTGGCGGACATGTTCTACACCGGCACCGGTGAACCCGTGGACCTCACCGATGCCGACAGCGAACTGCTGCTCGACCTGGTCAAGGCCCACCCGTTCATCCATCGGCTCATCGACGCGGCCAGCAGCGCCGTGGACGTCACCGAGCTCGCTGACGCCCTCGTGCCGCGCGGTGCTGCCTCCACCCGGGCCGAAGCACGCGCCAGCCGCACCGCAGCGCTGACCAGGCTGCTCACAGCGCTGAGCCACGTGCGCGCCACGTGCGGGCGTGCCGCGCTGTCGGTCGACACCCACCTGTGGATGCGCGAGCTCACCCGCCTCGATCGTGTGGCTACCGGCAGTCCAGCGTTCCGATGGAGCGATGACGGTGTGGTGACCAGTGCGGACACCGGCGCTACTACGTCTGTGCTCCCCGCCATCTACTGCCGACACTGCCACCGATCCGGATGGGGCGTGGTGCTCGCACCTACCGGCAGTGACCTCGACACCAGCGACGACGACATCCGACGACGGCACCTCGGCCGAGACGACCGGTTCCGGCCGCTGCTGCACGCACCCGAAGAAGACCTGCGGGCGGCGGACGATCCCAAGGCCGTGGCGGGTATGGCGTGGTTCCTGGTGGAAGAGCGTCGCCTCGTCGCCACCCGACCCGACCAGAGCGACCTGGACGCAGGTGCCGTACTTCCCGTGCTCACCCACCGGGGGGAGGAAGCAGGTGAGCGCTCCACCCACGACGTCTGCCCCTCCTGCCTTCAGCCGGACGGTATCCGGTTCCTCGGCTCCGCGATCGCCACCATGCTCTCGGTCAACCTCTCCGCGCTCTTTGGCACCGACGGTCTCGACGAACAGGAGAAGAAGGCGCTCGTCTTCACCGACTCCGTGCAGGACGCCGCCCACCGGGCCGGGTTCGTCCAAGCCCGCTCGCACAGCCTCACCCTGCGCGCCGTGCTGCGGCAAGCACTGCCCGATAACGGCGCTGGCACGTCCGGCGCCGAAGCCCTGAACACGATGGAGCTGGTCCGCGCCGTGCTCGACCAGGCGGGCGACGACCCGCACCGCCGGTACCGGATTCTCCCGCCGGACCTTGCCGACCGGGACGTGTTCGCGCCGTTCTGGCAGTCGAGCGCATCAGCCAACCAACGCAGTCGCGCCCGCCGCCGGGTAGAGAAGCGCCTCACCCTCGACGTGCTGCTCGAGTTCGGTCTGCGGTCCACGGTGGGACGTACTCTGGAGCGCACCGGCTCCGTGGTAGCCGGTGTGGACGTGGCAGCGCCGCTCCTCAGCCAGGCCGCACGCGACGCCGTGCAGAACGCTGGTGGAGCCGGCACGCTGGATGCCTTCGCACCCACCGAACGTGACCTCATCGCCTGGGTTCGCGGAGTGCTGGAACGGATGCGCACCCGCGGAGCCATCGAGCACGACTGGTTCGACCGATTCCGCCGCGAAGACGGCAAACGCTGGTCCATCTGGGGCGGACGGCCCCGCCACGAAGGCATGCCCGCCTTCCCCCGCGGTGCCAGTGCGCCGTCCTACCCACGTGTGGGGGGAGTGGCAGCCGACTCCGACATGGATCCGCTGGCGAGCCCGCGCAGCTGGTACGCGACCTGGACCGCCGGTGTGCTCGGCGTCGACACCCGCGACGCCGCCGCCCTCGTGCGACACCTGTTCATCTGCATGGAGAAGCGCGGGGTGATCGGCGCTGCCACATCGGAGAGCCAGGCGACCACCTACCACCTGCGGCCGGAGAGCATCACCGTGCGCGCCGCAGGCCTGGACGACCTGATCGCCGGGCGGCTCGCCCTGTCCTGCAGCACCTGCCGCGACATCACTCCGGCCACGCCCGAGACCGTCGACCAGCTCGAGGGCGCCCCCTGCCTGGTGCAGCGCTGCCACGGTCGGCTCCAGCGGCATCGAGACCGCGACAACTACTACCGGCAGATGTACGCCTCGAGCGACATCCGGCGGATCATCGCTCGAGAGCACACCAGCCTGCTGCCGGACGAGGTCCGCCTCGAGTACGAGGAACAGTTCAAGGCGACCTCGGACGACCCGGACGCGCCCAACGTCATCGTGGCGACCCCCACCCTGGAGATGGGCATCGATATCGGCCAGCTCTCCACCGTCGTGCTCGCCTCATTGCCACCCACTGTGGCCAACTACACCCAACGTGTGGGCCGCGCCGGCCGACTCACCGGCAACGCACTCGCACTTGCATTCGTCACGGCCCGCGGTGACCAGCTGCCACGCTTCGCCGCCCCACTGACCACGATCAACGGCGAAGTTCGGCCGCCCGCTACCTATCTCGGCGCGGAGGAGATCCTCCGCCGTCAGTACCTCGCCTCGATCGCGGACGTGATCGCCCGTCGCCCCGACGCACCCCACCCCAGGCGCGTGGTCGACGCGCTCGAGTCCACCGACTCCGGGTCGTACCTGGGCGAGGTGATCCGCGAAGCCGAAGAACACGCTGTGGCCCACCTGGACCGGTTCCTCGGCAGCTTCGAGACCCTCGGAGACGACGTTTCGACGGCGCTGCGCGACTGGGCCACGGCCGCAACCGGGCCGGGCACGAGCGGCCTGGCGCAGCGGTGCCACGCCGCGGCACAAGCCTGGCGACACCGCGTGGAAACGGTGACGTTCCGCCGTCAGGCGATCGAGGCAAGCCTGAGCGAGCTGCGACAGAAGGCCGACCTGCCCGCAGCAACAGAGACGGACAGGCAGGAGCTGCGGACGGCGGAGGCGGCGCACCGGCTCACCGGCAAACAGCTCGCCGACCTGCGCGGCGAGTACTGGATCTCTGCCCTGGAGGAGTTCGGCCTGTTCCCCAACTACACCCTCCTGGACGACACTGTCACGCTCGACGTTGCGGTCACCTGGATCGACCCCGACACACAGCAGTACAAGCACGAGCCGGAGTCGATCGAGCG
>CAZMDO010000262.1:0-3858 GCA_964564445.1 uncultured Ruaniaceae bacterium
GCCCTGGCACACTAGGGGAGTGACCTACTACCCGGCGCGCGCCGTCGTCGATCTCGACCTGATCAGCGCGAACGTGACCCGGCTGGCCGAGGTGGCCCCGACCGCGCAGGTGATGGCCGTGGTCAAGGGGGACGCCTACGGGCACGGCCTGGTGCCGGCCGCCCGGGCCGCGCTGCGCGGCGGGGCCACCTGGCTCGGTGCCGCCCAGCTGACCGAGGCACTGGCGCTGCGGGAGGCCGGTATCACCGCCCCGGTCCTCACCTGGGTGCACGCCCCGGGCGCCCCGTTCGAGCACGCCCTGCGGGCCGGAATCGACGTGTCGGTGCCCGCCCCCTGGGCGCTGGCCGAGGTCGCCGCGGCCGCCCGCGCCACCGGCATCACCGCCCGGGTGCACCTGAAGGTGGACACCGGTCTGGGCCGCGGCGGGGTGTTCCTCGAGGAGTGGACCGGGATGCTCGCCGACGCGCTCGCGCTGCAGGCCGAGGGGGTGCTGTCCGTGGTCGGGGTGTGGTCCCACCTGGCCCGCGCCGACGAGGTGGGCCATCCCAGCGTGCGCGACCAGCTGCAGGTGTTCGCCGAGGCGGTCCGCCGGGCCGAGCACGGCGGCGCCGCCCTCGAGGTGCGGCACCTGGCCAACTCCGCCGGCACCCTGGCCGTGCCGGACAGCCACTACGACCTGGTCCGCCCGGGCATCGCCGTCTACGGGCTCTCCCCGATGCCGGGCACACACCCCTCCGCCGAGATCGGGCTGGTGCCGGCGATGCAGCTGGAGGCCAGCGTGCACCTGGTCAAGGACGCCGCCGCCGGGCAGGGCATCTCCTACGGGCACACCTACACCACCAGCGAGGCGACCACCCTCGCGGTGATCCCGCTGGGCTACGCCGACGGCATCCCCCGGCACGCCGGCAACGCCGCACCGGTGCTCCTCGGCGGCCGCCAGCACCGGATCGCCGGGCGGGTGTGCATGGACCAGTTCGTACTGGACGTCGGCCGCGACTCCGAGGTGCAGGCCGGGGACGTGGCGGTGCTGTTCGGCTCCGGCGCGCACGGTGAACCGACAGCGCAGGACTGGGCCGAGGCGGCCGGCACGATCAGCTACGAGATCGTCACCCGGCTGGGCACCCGGGTGCCGCGGGTCTACCGAGGGGAGAGCGCATGACCGGGCCGAGCACAGGGCACGACGCACCAGCAGGCACTCACGCCGCCGGTGCCAGCACGCCGCCCGGCGGCACCGAGGTGCTGCTCCCGGACGCCGGGGCGACCACCGCGCTCGGGGCCCGGCTCGCCGGCGTGCTGCGCGCCGGCGACCTGGTGATCCTCACCGGGGAGCTCGGCGCCGGCAAGACCACCCTCACCCAGGGCCTCGGCACCGCGCTCGGCGTGCGCGGTCGGGTCTCCTCCCCGACGTTCATCATCGCCCGCGAGCACGCCCCCACCGGCGCCGGCCCGGCCCTGATCCACGTGGACGCCTACCGGCTCACCTCCCTGGCCGAGGTGGACTCCCTGGACCTGGACAGCTCGATGGACGAGGCGGTCACCGTGGTGGAGTGGGGTGCCGACCTGGTGGAACAGCTCGCCCAGGACCGCCTGGAGATCACCCTGGAGCGCCCGCGGGGCACCAGCACCGACCTCGAGACGCCCGAACCGCCGCGCCGGGCCGTGCTGCACCCGGTCGGTGCCCGGTGGGCCGGCGTCGACCTGGCCGCCGTGGTTCTAGAGTGAATGCTGTGACACCAGCCCTGACCCTGTGCCTGGACACCTCTGACGGGGTGGCCGTCGCCCTGCTCCGGGACGGCGCGGAGGTCGCGGCCGCCCGCAGCGACGAGACCCGCCGGCACGTGGAGACCCTCACCCCGCTGATCACCGGCTGCCTGCAGCAGGTCGGTGCCACGCCGGCCGACGTCACCGAGGTGGCCGTGGGCACCGGGCCGGCCCCCTTCACCGGGCTGCGCGTGGGCCTGGTCACCGCCCGCACCTTCGCCGCCGCCCGCGGCATCCCGGTGCACGGGGTGAGCTCGCTGGAGGCGATCGCCGCCGACGCGGCGGCACCCGGCGAGGAGGTGCTGGTGACCACCGACGCCCGCCGCCGGGAGGTGTACTGGGGCCGCTACCGGGTGACCGAGGACGACGTGCAGACCGTGGCCGGTCCCGGGGTGGGCAGCGCCGCCGACGTGGCTGCCGGGCACGCCGACCTGGTGGCCGCCGGTCGCGTGGTCGGCAAGGGGGTGGGACTGTACGCCGAGGCGCTGGCGCCCGAGAACGCCCGCGACGACGAAGCGGACCCCGGGCAGCAGACCGTCACCGGGGCGGGTGCGCCGCCCGCCCGCGCCCGCCTGGTGGTGGATGCGGCCACGGTGGGCCGCCTGGCCCGGGCGCGTGCCGCCGTCGGGCTGGAGCAGCCGACCCAGGCGCTGTACCTGCGCACCCCGGACATCGCCCCACCGAGGGGGAGGAAGCGCGCGTCATGACCACGCTGCGGGCGATGGGGCCCGAGGACCTGGACGAGGTGATCGCCCTCGAGCCCGAGCTCTTCGGCGCCGGGGCCTGGTCCCGCGGGGTGTACGAGGAGGAGCTCACCCGGGCGGACCGGTACTACGTGGTGGTCACCGACCCGGCCGTGGTCGGCTACGCCGGTCTGGCGCTGGGCGTCGAGGCCACCGTGATGACCATCGGGGTGGCGGCCGAGCACCGGCGGCAGGGGCACGGGCGCACCATGCTCGCCGCGCTGCTGGACAGAGCCCGGGCCACCGGGGCAGAGTCGGTGTTCCTGGAGGTGCGGGCGCACGACGACGGAGCCCAGGCGTTGTACGCATCGTTCGGTTTCGCTCCGCTCGGCGTGCGTCGCGGGTACTACCAACCGGAGGGGGCCGATGCGCTGGTGATGCGGCTGGTGCTCGCCTCTCCCACCCCCGGCCCGGGACCGGTCGGGGCCGAGGTCATCGAGGAGTGAGAACACGTGGATGCTGACGACGCCCGCGCGAGGGTGCTGATCACCGCCGAGGAGCTGCGCGACCTGCTCGCCGCCGACACCCACCTGGTGCTGCTGGACGTGCGCTGGTCGCTGGCCGAACCGGACGGGCACAAGTTCTACGTGGCCGGGCACATCCCCGGGGCACAGTTCGTGGACCTCGACGCCGACCTGGCGAGCCCGCCGACCGCCGCGGCCGGACGCCACCCGCTGCCCAGCCTCGAGGAGCTGCAGGCCGCCGCCCGCCGGTGGGGCATCGACGAGGGCGAGACCGTGGTGGTCTACGACGACTCCGGTGGCACCGCCGCCGCGCGCGCCTGGTGGCTGCTGCGCTGGGGCGGGCTGACCGATGTGCGCATCCTCGACGGCGGGCTGGCCGCCTGGAGCAGCATCGGCGGCATCCTCGAGGACGGGGACGTGGCCGTGGCCCCCGGGAACGTGACCCTCCGTGAGGGCAACATGCCGGTGGCCGACGCCGACGAGGCTGGTCGGGTCGGGGCCGGGGACGGCGACGCTGGGGACGGCGGGGCCGCTGAGCCGGCTGCCCGGGGACGCAGGACCGGGGTGCTGCTGGACGCCCGCGCCACCGAGCGCTACACCGGTGCTGAGGAGCCGGTGGACGCACGCGCCGGGCACATCCCCGGTGCGGTGAGCGCCCCCACCAGCGAGAACCTCGACCCGGCCGCGAAGTTCCGCCCGGCCGCGGAGCTGAAGGAGAGGTACACCCGCCTCGGCGTGGCCGGCGACGCCGACGTGGTGGTCTACTGCGGCTCCGGGGTGACGGCGGCGCACGAGGTCGCCGCCCTGGAGTCGATCGGGGTGCGCGCCCGGCTCTACCCCGGGTCGTTCTCCCAGTGGGCCGCCGACGACGCCCGTCCGGTGGCCACCGG
>CAZMDO010000263.1:0-3810 GCA_964564445.1 uncultured Ruaniaceae bacterium
GGGAGGTGCTCTACAACGACGACGTGGACGACGCGGTCGCCATCGACGAGGCGGTGGGCCTGGCCAAGGAGCTCTCCACCGACGAGTCGCCCGGCTTCGTGAACGGGCTGCTCGCCCGGATCGCCGACCTGGGTTCGGCCCTGGTGGAATGACATGCCGGCCCCCACCACGCCACGGGTGCGCACCAGCTATGCGCTCGGGTCGGTGGGGACCGGCGGCTTCGGCACCCTGCCGGGCCTGGTGCTCAGCTACTACCTCACCGACACCCTCGGGGTGGCCGCCGGTCTGGCGTCGCTGGTGGTGACCGTGCCGAAGGTCTGGGACGTGCTCATCGACCCGTTCATCGGCCGGCTGGCCGACCGGTACGCCGCCCGGCACTCCTCCCGGGTGCCGTTCATGCTGCTCGGGGCGCTCACCCTGCCGCTGACGTTCACCGCGGTGTTCGCCGCCCCGCTGACCGGTCCGGCGGCCGCTGCGTGGGTGGTGGTGGCGTTCGTGCTGGCGACCACTTCGTTCAGCCTGTTCCAGGTGCCCTACATCGCGCTGCCGGCGGACCTGGCCCACGACTACCACGCCCGCACCCGGCTGCTCGCCCCGCGGATCGCGGTGCTCGCGGTGGCGATCCTGCTGTTCGGCGCCGGCGGCCCGGCGGTGCGGGACGCCGCCGGTGGGGGCCCTGGCGGGTACCTGCTGATGGGCGTGGTCTGCGCCCTGGTGATGGCCGCCGGCATGCTCGCCACCACGCTCGGGGCAGGACGTGCGGCCCGCGGGCAGGTGGTGGTGGCCCCGGCGGAGACCGCCGGCACCGGTGCGCTGCGCGCCGGCTGGCACGCCCTGCGCACGAGTGCGCCGTTGCGGGCCCTGCTCGGCACGTTCGTGCTGCAGGCGCTGGCCACCGGGGCGATGCTCGCCGCCGCCCAGTACGTCGCCACCTACACCCTGGGGGAGGAGTCGGCGGTCACGTTCCTGTTCGCGGCACTGGTGGCGCCGGCGCTGCTGGTGATGGTGCCGGCGCAACGCCTGGCCGCGCGGGTGGGCAAGAAGCGGGCGTTCGTGGCGGCCACGGTGCTGTTCGCGGTGGCGTCCGGCTCGCTGCTGCTGATGACCGTCGGTGCCGGGTGGTGGGTGTACCTGAGCGTGGCGCTGGCCGGGGTGGCCTATGCCGGGATGCAGCTGTACCCGCTGGCGATGCTGCCGGACGTGATCGCCGCGGACCGGAGGACCTCCGGGGATCGCGCCGGGGTGATCTCCGGGGTGTGGACCGCGGGGGAGACCGCTGGGCTGGCGCTCGGACCTACCCTGGCGCTGGTGGTGCTGGCGGTGACCGGGTTCGTCTCCCGCACCGGCGGTGAGGTGCTGGACCAGCCGACCAGCGCCCTGACCGGTGTGGTGCTGATCTTCAGCGGGTTGCCGGCGGTGCTGGCGCTGGCCTCGCTGCTGCCGTTGCGGCGCTACCGGTTGGCGCAGGACGAAGAGCTCGAGGAGAGGGGAGTGCAGCAGTGACCGATGCCGACGACGTGGTGGCCGAGCTCACCCGGCTGCGGGCGGCGGACCCACCCGCCACCGGGGGACGGGTGCTGTCGTATGTGTACGACCACGGCCGTCCGGAGCTGGACGAGGTGGTGGCGGCCGCGGTGCAGGCGTTCCTGCCGGTGAACGGGCTGGACCCGACCACGTTCACCTCGGTGGCGGTGCTGGAGCGGGACCTGGTGGCGTTCTCCCGGTCGGTGCTCGGCGGGGACTCCGGCGTGGTCGGGTCGGTGACCTCCGGGGGCACCGAGTCCTGCCTGCTCGCGGTCAAGGCGGCCCGGGACAGCTGGCTGGCACGCCACCCCGGCGGGCGGCCGGTGCTGGTGATGCCGACGACGGCGCACCCCGCCTTCCGCAAGGCCGCCGCCTACCTGGGGGTCGAGCTGGTCGAGGTCCCGGTCTCACCCGAGTCCGGCACGCCGGGTGCCGCTGCCGTGCTGGCCGCGGTCGCGGCCGCCGGCCAGGGTGGCACGGCCCCGGCGATGGTGGTGCTCAGCGCGCCCAGCTACCCGTTCGGGGTGCTCGACCCGGTGGCCGAGGTGGCGGAGGTGACCGCGGAGCTGGGCATCTGGTTGCACGTGGACGCCTGCATCGGCGGCTGGCTGCTGCCGTGGTGGCCGGGGGAGCGGCCGGGCTGGGACTTCCAGGTGCCCGGGGTGACGTCGATGTCGGCGGACCTGCACAAGTACGGCTACGCGCCGAAGGGGGCCTCGGTGGTGCTCTACCGGGGTCGGGAGAAGCACCGGGCGCAGTACTTCGCGACCGCGTCCTGGCCGGGCTACCCGGTGGTGAACCCGACCATGCTGGGTTCCCGGTCGGCCACCGCCCTGGCCGCCGCGTGGGCGGTGACCCGGGTGCTGGGCACCGGCGGCTACGCCGAGCTGGTGGCGCAGACCGCGGCGGCCACCGCCAAGCTGCGCTCCGCGCTCGGTGGGATCGAGGGGCTGACCCTGGTGGGCGACCCGGCGGCGGCGCTGCTCGCGCTGCGCGCGGATCCCGCCTG
Source organism: uncultured Ruaniaceae bacterium (assembly GCA_964564445.1). GTDB lineage: Bacteria > Actinomycetota > Actinomycetes > Actinomycetales > Beutenbergiaceae > Ruania. The sequence goes on from CAZMDO010000263.1 coordinate 2,534, forward strand.
TGCCCCGGCCCGGCAGATCGACCCGTTCCTGCTGGTGGACGCGGTGCGCGAGCGGGGCTTCCTGCTGCAGGCGCAGCCGGCGCTGCAGCAGTCGGACGGCACCTGGCTGCCGCGCACCGCGCACCTGACGCTCACCCCGGTGTCGTCGCGGATCGACTCCGAGCTGATCGAGGCGCTGGTGGCCTCGGCGAACCAGGTGCGCGGGCGGAGCGCACCACCGCCGGACCCGGCGCTGGTGTCCCGGGTGGCCACCGAGGGGCTGCCGGAACAGCTGGCGGGCGTGATGTCCACCCTGGAGGCGCTGCCGAAGGACCAGGCGCCGCCGGCGCTGGTGGCCCTGCTCGCCGGGGTGATCGACCCCGACGCCGGCTGAGGCCCGTGACCCACCGGCCCACCCATCGATTCCCACCAGCCCAGCCGCCACCTGCGCGGCACCAGCCCGGCCGCCACCTGAGCCGCACCAGCCCAGCTGCCACCTGAGCCGCACCAGCGTGGGTGGCCCGGGTGGAGACTGGGGTCATGACGTCTCGACCGAGCCCCAGCACCACCCACCCGACTCTGTTCCGTCGGCTGCTCACCCTGCACCACGAGGTGGAGCACGCCGCCGCCGACGTGGGCCTGGAACCGGACATCGTCGAGCTGGTGAAGACCCGCGCCTCGCAGATCAACGGCTGTGCCTACTGCACCGACATGCACGCCAGGGACGCACAGAAGGCGGGTGCGACCGTCCGGCAGCTGGCCGTGCTGCCGTGCTGGCGGGAGACGGAGCTGTTCACCGACCGGCAACGCGCCGCACTGGCGCTGGCCGAAGCGATGAGCACGCTGAGCCAGACCCAGCACGTGCCGGACGAGGTGTACGAGCGCGCAGCAGCAGTGTTCACCGCCGACCAGCTCTCCGTGCTCATCTGGGCCGGAGCGGTGATCCAGACCTTCAACGCGCTGAACGTCACGGCGCCGAAGCCGCTGCCGGCGGGCTGAGCAGCTCTGTGCGGCCCAGCAGGCGGCACCGCGCGCGGCTGGCGGACGTGGCGCCGCTCACACCGGGCGCGCCCGCGCCCGGGCCCGGCCCTGGCACCGCTATGCTCGTCGGTGGCACTCATCCTTTAAGCCCGTCCTGTGAGGCGGAGAAGGAGGCACTTGCCGGTGAACTCTGGCGCCCAACCCACGGTCGTCCTGTCGGGCGACGACATCCACCGGGCACTGACCCGGATCGCACACGAGATCCTGGAACGGAACAAGGGCGCTGCCGACGTGCTGCTGCTCGGCATCCCCACCCG
>CAZMDO010000264.1:0-3810 GCA_964564445.1 uncultured Ruaniaceae bacterium
GGGTGGAGGCGCGCGAGCGGATGTTCTGCTGTGCGCACTGTGCCCGGGCCGCCGGCGAGGTGGACCTCACCGACCGGGCCCGCGACTAGGGCGTCGGAGACCCGCCGGTTCAGTCGAGCAGCACGAGCTGCTGGGTGGCCCGGGTCATCGCCACATAGCGGTCCACCGCGCCCTGGGTGCCGGTGCCGAAGGCATCTGGTCGCACCAGCACCACCAGGTCGAACTCCAGCCCCTTCGCCAGCTCCGGGGTGAGCCGGCGTAGCCGCGGGTGGTCCGGGAGGTCCAGGTGCTCACCGGCGGAGGCGACCACCGCGGCCAGGCCTTCGCCGTGCTCCTCCAGCCAGGTGCTCACCAGCCCCGCCAGGTCACCGACCGCGCCCCGGACGACCGGCTGCCCGGTGCTGCGGACCGAGGTGGGCACGTTCGCGTCCGGCACCGCCGCCCGGATCACCGGCTCCGCCTCGGCCATCACCTCCTGCGGGGTGCGGTAGTTGATCGTCAGGGTTGCTACTCGCGGCGTCCCCAGGCCGACCCGCTCCAGCCGCTCGGTCCAGGGCTCGGTGAACGGTCGGCGCGCCTGGGCCCGGTCGCCCACCACGGTCAGGCTGCGGGAGGGGCACCGGGCCAGCACCATCTGCCACTGGGCGTCGGTGAGCTCCTGCGCCTCGTCCACCACCACGTGCGCGAACGGACCAGCGAGCTCGTCCACCGGTCCGGCACGGTCCTCGCTGAGGGCCGCCTGCAGGTCCTGGCCGCGGAGCATGGACATCACCTGCAGGTCCGAGTCGTCGTGGCGGATCAGGTCGTCCACGACGGCGGACCTCGCCTCGGCCTCGGCCCTCGCCTCGGCCCGGGCTCGCCGCAGCCGCCGGGACGTCTCCGGGTCGCCCAGGCGCCGGCGGGCTGCGTCCAGGATGGGCAGGTCGGCGTCGGTCCAGGGGCTGGTGGCCGGCCGTTGCAGCGCGCGGATCTGCTCGCGGGTCAGGTGCGGGGCGCACAGCCGCAGGTAGGCGGGCACCGACCACAGGTCGGCGACCACGTCGGTCGGCTCCAGCAGCGGCCAGGCGTGGCCGAAGGCACCGAGCAGGTCCCGGTTGCTGGCCAGCACCCGGTGCAGGTGGTCCACGCTGTCCCGATCGGCACGTCCGTAGGCGTCGAAGGCCTCCGGGTCAGTGCCGCCCACGGGCACGGGATCGAGCGGGTCCGCCTCCTCGACCGGCAGGTCGTCCTCGTCGACCGCTGGGACCGTATCCGCGAGCTTGTCCACGAGCAGCTCCAGCAGCGCGTCCCAGACCTGCTCGCGGCCCTCGTTGTGCGGGGTGCCCGGTTCCGGGGTGGCGAACGCCTCGGCCCAGTCCTGCGCACTCACCCACAGCTCGGTCCACGGCGTGCGCAGCCGCAGCGGCTCGGTGGGGGCCTCCTCGTACATCGCCACCGCCGGCTCGATCGCCGCGACCATCCGGGCATCGGCCTTCAGCGCCGCGACCCGGGCGTCGGGTTCTGGCACCGCCGTGGCCCCCTCGGGCAGCAGGCCGGGCAGCGTGGTGGTGTGCACGCCCTCCTCGCCGAGGCTGGGCAGCACATCGGCCACATAGCTGAGGTAGGGCTGGTGCGGCCCGACGAACAGCACCCCGCCGCGGCGGTGCCCCAGACGCGGGTCGGCATAGAGCAGAAAAGCAGTCCGGTGCAGGGCGACGACCGTCTTCCCGGTGCCCGGACCGCCGTCGACCACCAGCGGCCCCTCGGAGCTGGCCCGGATGATCGCGTCCTGGTCGGCCTGGATGGTGCCCAGCACGTCCCGCATCCGTTCGGTGCGGCTCGCCCCCAGGCTGGCGATGAACGCCGACTGGTCGTCCAGGGTGGTGCCGCGCTGCAGCCCCTCGGGGGTGAACGCCTCGTCCCAGTAGTCGCTGATCCGCCCGGCGCGCCACCGGTACCGACGCCGGCTGACCAGGCCCATCGGGTGGGCGTGCGTGGCGGCGAAGAACGGCTCGGCGGCGGGGGAGCGCCAGTCGATCAGCAGTGGGGTGCCCTCGCCGTCGGTCAACCCGATGCGGCCGACGTAGACCCGCTCGCCGGTCGCGGTGACCATCCGGCCCAGGCACACCTCGAGGCTGAAGCGCTGCAGCAGGTGCAGCCGGGAGGTGAGGCGGTGGATCTGCAGGTCGCGGTCCATCGCCTCTTGCCCGCCACCGCCGGGTGCGCGGCGCTCGGCGGCGAGCCGCTCGGTCAGGTCGGTGACCGTGGCCTCGAGGTGGGCGGCGATGGTGGCGAAGTGGGCCTCGTCGGTGGCGATCAGCTCCGGGTCGGCCTTGGCGGCCAGGTCGCTGGGGAGGTCGAAGATGCTGGTGGTCAGGTGGCTCATAGCGCGTCACTCCGGTCGGGGGAGTGCGCCACTGTAGACCGAAGTCCGCGGCCTCATGAGGGCTGGCCAGACCTGCTATAACTGGTAGTGGCAGGGGTGCTCAGACCGGGTCAGCCGGCGCTGTTCAGCCGCGCGGCCTGGAGCAGCAGGTGCTCGCGCTCCGGCGTGCTGGCCGCCAGGTCGGCGGCCTCGGCGTAGAGGTGGGCGGCGACGTCCTTCTCACCCGCAGCCTCGTGCAGGTAGGCGGAGGCGGCCGTGTACCGGGGCAGGGCCGGGTCGAGCTCGGCCAGGGCCGCCAGACCGGCTCGCGCGCCGTCGGCCTGACCGAGGGCCACCGCCCGGTTCAACCGGTGCACCGGGCTGCCGGTCAGTGCGACCAGCTCGTCATACCACTGCACGATCTGCACCCAGTCGGTCTCCTCGGCCCGCTGGGCATCGGCGTGCAGGGCGGCGATGGCTGCCTGCGCCTGGTACTCCCCGAGGTCGTCGCGAGCCAGGGCGGCCTGCAGGATCTGCACCGCCTCAGCGATCAGACCGGTGTTCCAGACGCTCCGGTCCTGCTCCGCCAACGGCACCAGGGCGCCGCCGGCCGGGGTGCGCGCCGGCCGGCGGGCGTGGTGCAGCAGCATCAGGGCGAGCAGCCCGGCCACCTCCGGGTGGGAGGTGAGCCGGTGCACCTGACGACTCAGCCGGATCGCCTCGGCCGCCAGGTCGACGTCACCGGAGTAGCCCTCGTTGAAGATCAGGTACAGCACCCGGCAGACGGTGGCCAGGTCACCGGCCTGGTCCAGCGGCCGCCCGGCGAGGGTGCGTTTGGCGCGGCTGATGCGCTGGGCCATGGTGGCCTCCGGCACCAGGTAGGCGGCGGCGATCTGCCGGGTGGTCAGGCCCCCGACCGCCCGCAGGGTGAGCGCCACCGCGGAGGTGGGGGTGAGCGCCGGGTGCGCGCAGAGGAAGTACAGCTGCAGCGACTCGTCGGTGCTGCTGACCGGCGGGGGAGGAGGTTCGGCGGCGGTGGCCTCCTCGCGGCGGCGGCGGGCGTCCGCTGATCGCACCTGGTCCAGGAACTTGCGCCAGGCGGCCGTCACCAACCAGGCCTTGGCGTCCCGGGGCGGGGTGTCCGGCCAGGTGCGCAACGCCTCGACGAGCGCCTCCTGGACGGCGTCCTCGGCCGCCGCGAAGTCGGCTCCGCGGCGGACGAGGACGCCGATCACCTGCGGGACCAAGGTCCGGACCTGGTCGGCGTCCATCACCGGTCAGGCCGTGGTGTCCGGCGTCTGGTTCAGGAACGGGCGCAGCTCCAGCCACTCGTGGATCGGCTCACCAGCGGCGCCCGGGGCGGCGGACAGCTCGCCGGCGAGCTGCACGGCCCGCTCGTGGCTGTCCACGTCGATCACCATCCACCCGGCGATCAGGTCCTTGGTCTCCGCGAACGGCCCGTCGGT
>CAZMDO010000265.1:0-3802 GCA_964564445.1 uncultured Ruaniaceae bacterium
ATCATGACCGCCGGGGGAGTGCTGCTGGTGCTCGGTGGGTTGCTGATGGTGGCCACGGCGTGGTGCGCGCGCGGGCGCGGCGGTCTGGTGAGTGCTCGTCCAGGCGGGTAGGCTGTGTGCTTGACGGATATAGTCGTTAGTGCGACTCTTTCTGACATGGAGGTTACGGTCCGTGAGGCGGCGGCACGGCTCGGCGTGTCGGAACGCCAAGTGCAGAGGCTCGCCAGTTCGGGACGTCTTCAGGTCGTGCGTCGTGTGGGTTCGACACTCCTCTTGGACGACACTGGCTTGGAGCGCGCGGGTGCCGCGTCCGCTGGTCGCATCTGGGCTCCTGTCACCGCGTGGGCGGCGATCGATCTACTTGAGCTCGGTGCCACTGACCGGCTCCACGGTTCTGCGTTGTCTCGACTCCGCCGACGCCTTCGTGAATGTGACGCTCCGGATCTGGTGCGATTGGCTGGCGATCGTGCTGTGCGATGGCGTGGCACCCAGACCCGCCGTTCGCGGGCAGCACTCGTGAGCGAGCTGCACCTTTCTGGTGAGTCGCTCCTTGAGGACGCCGCTATCGCGAAGCAGTTCGGTCTGGTCGGAGGAGATCGGGGGCGCGTGGAGGGGTATGTGATGCTGGATCGCTGGCCCGGCGTGATGGAACGCTTCGGGCTGGAGCCGGATGCCGAAGGCGAGGTGCTAGCCCATGTCACGGACCAGGTACCGACGGTGGGACTCCTCACGTGCGCGATTGACCTGGCGGAGCGCTGGTCCATGCGCGAGCGGAGCGCCGCTCTCCGGCTCCTGACGGATCGGCTCCAGTGACGAGCCGGCCGCTCTGGGAGCTGAGCGTCGGCGGTTCTGACCTTTCGGAGCCCTGGCCACGGCTTGCCGAGCTGGCCTCTGCCTTGCCACGCCAGTCATGGACGCTCGTTGGCGGGTTGATGGTGCAAGCGCACCTGCTCCATGCGGGCTTGGATATCGTCCGCCCCACGGACGGATCTGCTCCTGCATGTCGAGACGGGGGCGATCGACTGGCCACGGATGGTGCGCTACTTGTGATCACTGGGCGATCACCTGCACGTGCCGGGGAGGGGCGACCCGGCCCACCGTTTTGTCCGCGACGTTCCCTCGTCGGCGAACTCCAGACAGATCGTCGATGTTCTGATCGCGGACCATGCGGCTCCGCGAGCGGTCCGCAGTCACATCGGAAGTCACGCAGTCGTACGTGCTCCAGGCGGCACCAGTGCACTGCGGAAAATGGTAGACGTCCGTCTGATCGTCGGGGATCGCGAGCCGGTGGTGATCAGCGCACCGAATGTCCTCGGAGCGTTGTCCCTCAAGGGAGGCGCCTTTCACACGCCATCTGCTGGCCGCGAGCGGCATCTCCTCGACGGCGCCATGCTCGCCGCCACCGTCTCGGATGTGGATGCACTGGCTGAGTCTCCGGACCGTTGGACTGGCTCGGATGCGCGGCGTATCGGCTTCCTGGCGCAGGCTCTTCCGCGGGAGCACCCCGTCTGGGGTTACGTCCCGCTCGACCTACGTCGTCGGGCTCAGGTGACACTGCAAGTACTCTCTGGCGGGCCACGCACGAACTGAGGGATGCCTCAGGCCTCGACAGATGGTTCCGCGACGACGAAGTCATCCGTCTTGGAGGACGGCGTCGATCACCCGGGACGGCTGCGCAGTGCACGTGCCCAACGTTCCGCTGGCGAGGCGCCAAGGCTGAAGAGTGCATCGTGAACACCCGCTGCCTGCCGCCATCGGCGTTTCGTGAGCGGGGTCGCGGCCTCGACCGGAGGTGGGCACTGCCACGGCACCCAAGGGACCGCTCCCGGGCGGGCAGTGCCGGCGGTCGAGATTGCGCCCCGCTGCAGGTAGGTCAGTCGGGCCCCGGCGAGAGCATGCACGCCGGAGTCGGGATGCTCGACCACCAGCCGTTGCAGCAACGCCGCTTCCCGGGATTCCCGCGCACAGCGCTGCGCGTCATCGGCGGCCAGCGACGGTCCGGTCGGCACCCGGAGACTGCCGCGGACAAGGGTCTGGGCGTCGTCGGCGATTCGCTCCCGGATCTCCGCAACGCCGAGGGTGGTACCCAGACGCGCTTCGCAGGCCACGAGATCTACCCGGAGCCGGGAGTAGGCACTGGTCTCGCGCGCAATCGGGAAGATCTGCCGAAGGAGGTGACGGACCTGGTCCTCGCTCCAGTCTTGCGGCACGAGGTAGTTGTCGACCGAGGAGGTGCTCTGTGCACGGTCGAGGTATTCGGTGTCGACGTGCAGCAGTCCGCTCGCGCTGGTGGTCACCCAGACCGACTCGCCGAAGAGCTCGCGCGACATCCGTCCCGCGCGGTCCGGGCCGCCAAATCCACACGCACGGTAGTGCTGCATCCAGAGCGGATCGAGCTCATCGCGCTGCCACGGGGAGGGAATGCCGTGAGGCGAGGCTTGTGCCTCTACCAGCCCGCGCACCCGGTCGCTCACCTCGGCGAGAAGCAGCAGCTGGACCGAGGCGATCACGGATGTCCCGGGTCGCTGTCTCATGTGGAGACAGGTGGTGCAGAGAGCAGCATCGACCACACGCCCACTGCCGCGGAGCAGCAGGGCGGCATGGCGAGCGAGTACGGCCGGGCCGCAGTCGTCGCACGCCGGAAGCATGTCGACCACGTCGAGGAAGCGGGCCGGCACTTGGTCCGATAACCCGAGCCGGTGCAAGAGCACAGAGGCGACATCCGTCTCGTGTGCTGGTGCAGGAGCAGGGTGCGGCCCGAAGGCGCGTAGCGCCGTGTGCATGGCATCGGCATGGATGGCGCACGCGTGCAGGAGCTCTTCCTCGGACCTGTTGAGCTCCAGCACCGGGAGGGATGGTCCCTGCTGGTCAGGCGATGTCGGCATCAAGGTCCCTTGTGTGGCGGCTCAGACAGTCATCGTGTCAGCCGCCACTGACACGATGATCGTCGAATGGAGCCGCACTGTCGGATCTCACGGCTACGGTTACGGCATGGCCAATGATGAGAACGCAACTTCGCGTGATGTGGCGCTGCTCGTAGCCGCCACGGGGAAGTTGGGTTCCCAGGAGAACTGGTCCTGGCCCGGCGGATACCCGAACTCCTTGGCGCTCTGTGCCATCGACAGCGTGTACTCACTCCGCGCCCGCTACGCAGGCGTCACCAACGTGGTGGCCCGCTACCGCGAACACCGAAAGAACCACGGTAGCGACTCCAAACACGACGGGGGCCCAGAGCTGTTGGCAGCGATAGTGTCCGTCGGAGGCCCAGAGAGAGCCGCTTCGGATCTGTTCGACAACCATACGAAGGCGCCGGGGACCAACGTCCTGAAGTCTGTGGCTCTTGCTGAAGCCGTCAGTAATCTTGCCGAGCTCAAGCTGCACACCACGGCGGACCTGCGCGGCAGGCTCCAAGAGCCGGCCAAGGCAGGGCGTGCACTTGAGCAGGCAAGCGAGGACTACACCGCCGCCTACCGGGCATGGACGCGAGTCCGAGGCCTTGGCCCTGCCTCCTGGCACTACCTCCTCATGCTTGCCGGGATTGACGGAGTCAAGGCTGACACCATGGTGACGCGCTTCGTGGCCAACGCGATCGGCGAGAGGAAGGTCTCGCCGAAGCGCGCGTCCCGCGCGGTCCGGCAGGCTGCGGAAGAGCTCTGTGTTCGTGTGGTCGAGCTCGACCACACGATCTGGCGCTATCAGTCCGGCCGATACCGTCCGGAGTCCTGACGCTGCGATCCAGGGATCCTACTGTCCGCCTGTGAAAACCTGCCGGCAGGGCCATCATGGAGGGGTGTGCCCGAGA
>CAZMDO010000266.1:0-3801 GCA_964564445.1 uncultured Ruaniaceae bacterium
CGATGCCGGCCACCATCGCGGTGAACGTGTACCGGCGCAGCAGCCGGTGGTCCCGCAGCAGGATGATCACCAGACAGGCGGCCACGGCGCCGAGGATGGTCCACAGCTGCTGGCGGGGCCCGAACCCGGCCTCCCGGCCGCTGGCCGCGAGCCCGATGTCGATCCGGTAGATCATCGCCAGGCCGATGCCGTTCAGTGCCATCACCAGCGGCAGCAGCAGCGGGTCGGCGTACTTCGCCCGCCAGCGCACCACCAGGTGCAGCAGCACGGTCAGGCCGACGAGCACCGCGGCGTACCGGACGAAGTCGGCCGGCAGCTGTTCGGCGGTGTTCAGCCCGACCAGGGCGTAGGCGCCGATGCCCAGCACCAGGGAGAGCAGGAACAGCCACACCTCGACGGCGCGGCCGGTGCGGATGCGCACGGGGGCGACGGTGGCGGCCATCAGGTACCGCCTCCGGAGCCGTCGGTGCCCGACCCGCCGCCGGTGGTGCCCGCGGTGGAGGTCGGCGTACCGGTGGGCTCCTCGGTGGGGGTGGCGGTCGGGTCCGTGCCCGGGCTGTCCGTGGGCCTGGTGACCTGGACCTGGTCGGCGAGCTGGGCGACGATCTGCTCGGCGTCGGCCAGGTCGGCGGCACCGATCGTGGCCTCCACCCGGGAGGCGGCGAACGGCGGCAGGTCGGCGAGCTCGATCGGGGTGACCTCGTGCTGCCGGGACAGCTCGAGCGGGCCGATCGTGGTCGGGACCCCCTGGAAGATCACCACGCGCGTGCCGTCGGTGCCCACGTAGTACTGGCTCTGCGTCCACCGGTAGGCCACCGCGCTGGCGCCGGCGAGCAGGGCGAGCACCACCACCACCGACACGATCCAGCGCAGCGCGCGCCGGGGGCGGGAGGGCCGCTCGTCGATGTCGGCCGGCACCTCCTCGTGGTCCTCCTCGGGGCTGCGGGTCAGTGCCGCGGCGCGGGCCGCCGGGCTGGACCCGCCGCGGGTGGGCCGGGCCCGGTCGGTGGCGGCGGCACCGACGATCTGCGGGGCCGTGGCCGGCAGGTCGGTGGTGTTCACCACGTCGGCGATCACCACGGTGACGTTGTCCGGTCCGCCGGCGCGCAGCGCCAGGTCGATCAGCCGGTCGGCGCACCGGCCGGGATCGGCCTCGGCGAGCATCGTCTCGGTGATCGTCTCGGCGGAGACGTAGGAGCTCAGCCCGTCCGAGCAGAGCAGCCACCGGTCCGACTCCCGGGCCTCGCGGACCGACTCGTCCAGCTCCGGCGGCTCCGGGTCGTCGCCGAGCACCCGCAGGATCACCGACCGTTGCGGGTGGTGCTCGGCCTCCTCCTCGGTGATCTGCCCGGAGGCCACCAGGTGACCGACCAGGGTGTGGTCGGTGGTCACCTGGGAGAGGGTGCCCTCGCGCAGCAGGTAGGCGCGGGAGTCGCCCACGTGCACCATGCCGAGCTTGCGCCCCGAGCGCAGCAGCGCGATCACCGTGGTGCCCAGGCCGCCGGCCGCCGGGTGGTCCTCGGAGTAGGCGACCAGGTCGCGGTGGGCGGCCAGCACGGCGCGGCGCAGCTGGTCCAGCAGGTCGTCCCCGCCGTGCGCCTCCCCGTCCAGCGGCGCCAGGTGCGCGACCGCGATCGAGGAGGCGATGTCCCCTCCGGCGGCTCCTCCCATCCCGTCGGCGAGCACCAGCAGGTGCGGTCCGGCGTACCCAGAGTCCTGGTTCGTGCCGCGCACCAGACCCACGTCGGAGCGGGCAGCGTAGTTCATCCCTACGGACACGCCGGCTACCGCTGCAGCTCGAGGGTGGTCTGGCCGAGCCGGATCGGGACGCCGGTCTCCACCGGGACCGGGTCGGTCACCCGGGCCGAGCCCAGGTAGGTGCCGTTGCGCGAGCCGAGGTCCTCCAGCCACCACCGGCCGTCGTGGAAGAACAGCCGGGCGTGCCGGTTGGAGGAGTAGTCGTCATCGAGGACGAGGGTGGACCCGGGCGCGCGGCCGATGAGGATCGCCGAGGAGCCGAGGGCGAGCGTGGTGCCGTTCAGCGGCCCGGCGGTCACGCGCAGCCGAGTAGGCCCGCCCCGGGCGACGCGACGGGAGGGGCGAGTTCCGCCGTCGGAGGAGGACTTGCGCACCACGCTGCCGTGCGCCAGCACGCGCGTGCCGAACACGTCCCGGCGCAGCACCCCGATGGCGGTCAGCACCAGCAGCCAGAGCAGCGCCAGGTAGCCCACCTTCAGGACGGTGACGATCAGGTCGCTCATCGCCCGCCGTCACCGCCGGCCGGAATCGTCTGCTCCGGACCAGAACAGGATGCGGGTGCGGCCGATGGTGAGCGTGTTGCCGTCCACCAGGGTGGCGGCGTCCACGTGGTGGCCCTCGATGTAGGTGCCGTTCGTGGAGCCCAGGTCGGTGGCGATCACCCCGTCGGGGGTGATCCGGATCTCCAGGTGGCGGCGGGAGACGCCGGTGTCGTCGACGATGATGTCCGCCTCGCTGCCCCGGCCGATCACCGTGACCGAGCCGGTGAGCAGGTAGCGCTGGCCGTCGATGTCGATGATCGGGTGCCGGCGGCTGGCGCGGCTGGTGGTCGCCGGCGCCACGGCACCGCGGCGGGAGGCCGAGCGCACCCGGAACCGGCCCGGCTCCAGGTCGTCGGCCTCGTCGAACTGCACCTCGACCGGGCCCACGAACACATACTCCTGGCTGGTGGCGTGGTCGGTGGCAGCGGTGATCATCTCCTCGGCCATGGCCTCCTCGCCCCAGTCCCGCACCTGCTCGTAGTCCTTGGGGGCGAGCTCCACCGTGAACGTGTTCGGCACCACCGTGCGGCCGCGGGAGAGGGCAGCGGTGCGGTCGTCCATGTCCCGCCGGATGGCACTGGCGATCTCCACGGGCTTCAGGTCGGAGCGGAAGGCCTTGGCGAACGCGTTGTTCACGACCCGCTCGACGCTCTTCTCGAAGCGATCGAGGACTCCCACAGCGCACCTCCCTCTCCTGGTCTCGCGGCCGGCCGCGGCCGTGGCCCGTGCGTGGGTGCACGGGTTCTCACGGAATCGTAAGCCGTATCGCACAGCTGTGTCCTCAGGCGTGCCGGTCGAGGGTCTATCCCGGCACGCGCGGGCGGGTTCCTGCCGCTGCGCCCAGGTGCGCCGCCACTGCGGCGGCTGTGCGCTGCCAGCGACGGCGGCTGTGTGCTGTCAGCGCTGGTGGTTGCTCGCTGTCCCGGACCGGCTGGCCCGGCGGGCTGTGGTGCTCGGTGCGGGTGAGGTAGCACACGTGCGCGCAGTTACGAGGGCGCCGCCTGCCCGTGCTAATCTTCATGCGGCGATCAGCACTGCCTGCGCAGCGTTCATCGCCAACAACGCGCGAGTGGCGGAATTGGCAGACGCGCACGGTTCAGGTCCGTGTGCCCGCAAGGGCGTGGGGGTTCAACTCCCCCCTCGCGCACAGCAGGAAGCCGCAGGATCCCAAATGATTTCGAGGGGTCCGGCGGCTTCTTTCGTGCGTCCTGCTGCAGGGTGGCACAGACAGGGCGGAGCGAGCCCCCGGCGGGACCCAGCCGGGTCCGATGGGACCTGGGCGGTCCGATGAGACCCAGCGGGGTCCGATGGGACCTGGGCGGTCCGCGTCCGTGTGTGGCGCCGTGCCCACCGGCCGTTGGGTTTGGACTCACCACGCCGGTCGCCTCGGGGCGCCGGCAGCGCTCGACCTGACCGGTCGGTCAGTCAGGATCTATACTTGGTGGCGACCCCCTATTCGGGAGCCATCTGACGAGAAGGAGGATGAGTTCGATGAAGAGGT
>CAZMDO010000267.1:0-3793 GCA_964564445.1 uncultured Ruaniaceae bacterium
CGAGCACCTGCCCGAGGTCGGTTACACCCCGCCGGAAGGCACCTACCTGGCCTGGCTGGACTGCCGGGCGCTCGGCCTGGGCGACCGGCCGGCGCAGTTCTTCCGCTCACGCGCCGGCGTGGCGCTCACCGACGGCACCCTGTGCGGGCAGGTCGGCGCCGGGTTCGTGCGACTGAACTTCGGCACACCGCGACCGATCCTCACCCAGGTGGTGGAGCAGCTGGCCGCCGCGGTCCGCGCTGGTTAGGAGGGCCCCTCACCCTGGCGCGTGCGCCTCGAGGAACTGGTACACCTCGGCGTCGTCCACCCCCGGGAACGTGCCGGCCGGCAGCGGGGAGAGGATCCGGGTGTGCAGCATCGCGCTCGGCCAGGCCGCCTGCTGCCACCGTTCGGCCAGGTCCTGCGGCGGCCGGGTGCAGCAGGCCGGGTCCGGGCAGCGGGAGCTGGACCTGGAGGTGGTCTCCCGGCCGCGGAACCACTTCGCCTGGGCGAACGGCACCCCCAGGGTGATGGACACGTCGCCGTCGGTGCCGGCGGCCACCTGCGCACTGCACCAGAAGGTGCCCGAGGGGGTGTCGGTGTACTGGTGGAACTCCCCGGCCACCTCGGCGTGGTCGAACACGGTGCGGGAGGTCCACTGCCGGCACACCCGCTGGCCCTCGATGGCACCGGTCACGTCGGTGGGGAAGTCCACGTCGTCGTTCTCGTACCCCTTGAGCAGGGTGCCGTCCCGGCCCACCCGGGCGAAGTGCACGGTGATGCCGAGCTTCTCCGTGGCCAGGTTGGTGAACCGGTGCGCCGCGGACTCGTGCGTGACCGCGAACGCGTCCCGGAAGTCGGTCAGGGACAGCTCGCGCTCCGCCTTGGCCGCGGTGAGCAGCTCGGTGGCGGCCGTCCGCGGCATCAGGCAACTCGCGGCGAAGTAGGTGATCTCCAGGCGCTGGCGGAGGAAGTCGGCATAGGTGGCCGGCTGGGTGTGCCCGAGCACCATGTGCGCCACCGCCTGCAGCGCCAGGGAACGCAGCGTGTGGCCGCCGGGCAGGGACACCGGCGGCAGGTAGATCCGCTTGTGCCGCAGGTCGGTGACCGTGCGGGTGGAGGCGGGCAGGTCGGGTGCGTGGTGCAGGGTGAAGCCCAGGTGCGCCACGATCTGGTCCACGTGCCGGTGCATCAGCGGCCCGCCGGTGTAGCCGACGGTGGCGAGCAGGTCCTCGGCGGCGTCCTCGATCTCCGGCAGGTAGTTGTTGCAGGCGCGCATCTCCTCCCGCAGCGCGGTGTTCGCTCGCCGCGCCTCCGCCGGGGTGGCGCTGGCCCGCGCCTCCCGCCGGACCAGCTCATCGTGCAGGCCGAGCAGCGCCTCGAGCGCCTCGGTGGGCAGGGTCTTGCCCGGCCGCACCGACGGCAGGCCCAGCGAGGCGTAGAGCGGGCCGCGCTGGGCCGCGTCCCAGGAGATCTCCAGCGCGTCCCGGCGGGAGGGCGGGCGCTCGTCCATCAGCTCGGCCACGGTCACCCCGAGGGCGTCGGCGATCCGCTGCAGCAGCGTGAGCCGGGGTTCGCGGTGCCCGTTCTCGATCAGGGACAGCTGGCTGGTGGCCGTGCCCACCCGCTCCGAGAGTCCCTCCAGGGTGAGTCCCGCGGCGGTCCGGAAGTGCCGGATCCGGCGCCCGATCGTCAGCACCGTCCTCGACGTATCAGCCATTCGTTCACAGTAGCGAAAGAATCCCGAAAATTCACCACATCGGATCGAGGAAGAGCGGCTGTTCCTGCGCCAGGGTCGAACCACCTCGATCCGCAGCAGAGGCGGGTCGCCTGCGATGAAGGAGCTCATGATGACCGAGTCGGCACTGCGCACCCCCACCAGCACGGCCACCGTCGGCACGTCCACGTCCACGGCCGCGACCGGGTCGGGCACCGGCCCCGCGCCGGCCGGCCTCAGCGACGCCGAGCAGCTGCGCCGCGAGTGGGCCACCAGCGACCGCTGGGCCGGCGTCCGGCGCAGCTACTCCGCCGAGGACGTCATCGCCCTGCGCGGCCGGGTGGTGGAGGAGCACACCCTCGCCCGCCGGGGCGCCGAGCGGCTCTGGAAGCTGCTGCACACCCGTGACTACGTCAACGCCCTCGGTGCCCTCACCGGCAACCAGGCGGTGCAGCAGGTCAAGGCCGGCCTGGAGGCGATCTACCTCTCCGGCTGGCAGGTGGCCGCGGACGCCAACCTGGCCGGGCAGACCTACCCGGACCAGTCCCTCTACCCGGCGAACTCGGTGCCGGCCGTGGTGCGCCGGATCAACAACGCCCTGCTGCGGGCAGACCAGATCGCCTGGACCGGGGAGCAGGCCCAGGCGAGTCCCGCCCCGGGTGAGCCGGCGACGGCAGGTGAGGCTGCGCCGTCGAGCATCGACCACCTCGCCCCGATCGTGGCCGACGCCGAGGCCGGCTTCGGCGGCCCGCTGAACGCCTTCGAGCTGATGACAGCGATGATCGCCGCCGGTGCCGCCGGGGTGCACTGGGAGGACCAGCTCGCGGCGGAGAAGAAGTGCGGGCACATGGGCGGCAAGGTGCTCATCCCCACCGCGCAGCACATCCGCACCCTGAACGCCGCCCGGCTGGCGGCCGACATCGCCGGGGTGCCCTCGCTGATCATCGCCCGCACCGACTCCCTGGCGGCCACCCTGATCACCTCCGACGTGGACGAGCGGGACCAGCCGTTCCTCACCGGCGCGCGCACCGCGGAGGGCTTCTACCGAACCACCCCGGGGCCGGAGGTCGCCATCTCCCGCGCCCTCGCCTACGCCCCGTACTGCGACCTCATCTGGGTGGAGACTTCCGCCCCGGACCTGGGCTTCGCCCGCGAGCTCGCCGCGGCGGTGCACGAGCAGCACCCGGGCAAGCTGCTCGCCTACAACTGCTCGCCGTCGTTCAACTGGCGGGCGGCGCTGCCGGAGGAGACGATCGCCTCGTTCCAGCGCGAGCTCGGCGCCATGGGGTACGCCTTCCAGTTCATCACCCTGGCCGGGTTCCACGCGTTGAACCACTCGATGTTCGAGCTGTCGCACGGCTACGCCCGCACCGGGATGAGCGCCTACGCCGCCCTGCAGCAGGCCGAGCTGGACGCCGCCGAGCGCGGCTACACCGGGGTGCGGCACCAGGCCGAGGTCGGCGCCGGCTACTTCGACCGGATCACCACCACCCTCAACCCCACCGCGGACACCCTCGCGCTGTCCGGGTCCACCGAGGAGGAGCAGTTCTGATGACGCTCACCACGCCCAGGCCCACGACCACTGCGGGCGCCGGCACAGTCGCGGGCGCCACCATCACGGCGGGTGCCGCCACCGCAGCGAGCTCCACCACCGCACCGCCGCGCACGCGGGGTGACCAGCACGCCCGGATGGGGGCGCTGACGATCACCGCGGCACCGGTGCCGGACGAGGCCGAGGTGCTCACCCCGGCCGCCATGCACCTGGTGGCCGACCTGCACCGGCGGTTCGGCCCGGCCCGCACCGAGCTGCTCGCCGCCCGGCCCGACCGGGCCGCGCAGATCGCCGCCGGGCAGGTGCCCACCGCACCCGACCCACACCCCTGGCAGGTGCCGCCGCCACCACCGGCGCTGCGGCAGCGGCGGGTGGAGCTGGTGGCCCCGGCCACCCGGTCCGGGTCCGCTGCGGCCTGGGCCAGCGGCGCCGACGTGTGGGTCGCCGACCTGGAGGACTCCTTGAGCCCCACCTGGGCGAACCTCATCGCCGCGCACCGCACCCTGGCGCACTACGCCGGCCGGCTCGCCGCCGGGGACGGGCCC
>CAZMDO010000268.1:0-3785 GCA_964564445.1 uncultured Ruaniaceae bacterium
GTGAGCAGCAGGTTCACCGAGGAGAACCCCTGGGTCAGGGTGTCGTGGATCTCCCGGGCCAGGCGCTCGCGCTCGGTGAGCACACCCTGTTCCCGCTCAGCCGCGGCGAGCTCGGCCCGGGTGGCGGTGAGCTCGGCGATCAGCGCCCGGCGGCGCTCGGACTCGGCGTGCAGCTGGTCGAATCCCCACACGGTCGCCACCACCACGGCCGCACCGAGGACCGGCCCGATCGCCATCGCCACCATGAACTCGCTCTGGTGCCAGGCGAACCCCGCCACCGCGGCGCCGGCGGTGAGCGCGACCAGGGCGAGGCCCACCCGCCAGGGCAGCAGGTGGAGCAGCACGAAGTACCAGACGAACGCCAGCCAGACAGCGTCCGGGGTGAGCACCAGCAGCACCAGCCAGCAGGCCAGCAGCAGCCCGAGCCACAGCCCTGCGCCGCGGGCCGACCGGCGCACCGCCGGCAGCAGCGGTCCGGCCAGGTACACCCCACCGACCACGACCGCCACCGCCAGCACACCGCCCGGGTGCGCAGCCGCGCCGAGGAACGCCCGCACCGTGGCGAGCACGAGCAGCGCGAGGACCAGCAGGTGCAGGCACGCGCTCAGCAGTCGCGGCACCGGGGTGAGGGCGCGCTCGGTCATGGTGCGCCCAGCCTAGGCGCGCCGGTGGCACGGGGCATCGATCGAACGGTTGATGCCCTACTGGACCGAACGGCCAGGAGAGCCCGACCGGGCAGGCGATGTGCCGCCGTCGACGGCTGAGCAGAGTGGAACCTGCCCGATCCGCACCGACCGAGGAGCGCCGTGTTCGTCGCCGTCCGTGACCTGAAGTTCGCCCGTGGCCGTTTCGCCCTGATGGGCGGGGTGGTCGCGCTGATCACCCTGCTCGTGGTGCTGCTCTCCGGCCTGACGGCGGGACTCGCCCGGGAGAACACCTCCGCCCTGCTGGCGCTGCCTGGGGACGAGGTGGTCTTCGCCGCACCCGCCGAGGGTCAGTCACCGTCCTTCGCGCAGTCGCAGGTCCCCGACGGCGCCGCTCGCCTCTGGGCGGGCACGCCCGGTGTCGAGCGGGTCGAGCCGCTGCAGATCCGTACCAGCCGGCTGACCGTGGGGGAGCGGTCGGCCACGGTGGCCGCGTTCGCGGTGCCGGACCGGTCGACACTGCCGCCGGCGGAGGTGCCGGCCGGGCAGGTGCTGCTGCCCGAGGACCTGGCCGCCGACCTCGGCGTGCGGGTGGGCGAGGAGGTCGAGGTGGCCGGGCACGCGGTCGAGATCGGTGCGATCGCAGGAGACGACGCGTACTCCCACCTGCCGGTCGCCTGGCTGCCCGGAGGACTGGACGGCTCCGCGACCGTGCTGGTGCTGACCACCGACGACCTCTCCGACGCGGCCGCAGCCGCCACCGATGCCGCGGCCGGCACCGAGACGGTGCCGCTGGCCGACTCGGTGCAGGCGCTGCCCTCGTTCAGCAGCGAGAACGGTTCCCTGCAGCTGATGCGCGGTCTGCTGCTGGTCATCTCCGCGCTGGTGATCGGCGCGTTCTTCACCGTGTGGACCGTGCAGCGGCGCGGTGAGATCGCCGTGCTGAAGGCGGTCGGCGCGAGCACCGGGTACCTGCTGCGGGACGCACTCGGCCAGGCACTGGTGCTGCTGCTGCTCGGCACCGTGGTCGGCGCCGGGGCGGCCACCGGGCTCGGGGCGCTCGCGGCGGGTGTCGTGCCGTTCGTGCTGGACGTGGCGACGGTGGCTGTACCGGTGCTGCTGCTGGTGCTGCTGGGTCTGCTCGGCGCGGCGGTCTCGCTGCGGCAGATCGTCTCCGTGGACCCGCTCACCGCGCTGGGCAGCGCCCGCTGACCGGCCCGGCGCACCCCGGCCGGGCCGTGCCAGCCGGCGTGCAGGCCTGGCCACCGTCCTGATCCCACCCACCTGCGAAGGAGCCCGAGATGACCCTGCAGCTCACCGACATCACCCTCACCTACGCCGACGGCGACGCCCGGTTGACCGCCCTGGACGCGGTGCACCTGCGTGCCGAGCGCGGCCGACTCACCGCTGTGGTCGGCCCCTCCGGTTCGGGCAAGTCCAGCCTGCTCGCCGTGGCCGCCACCCTGATCACCCCCGACTCCGGACAGGTGCTGCTCGACGGCACCGACCTGAGCGCGCTCAGCCCGCGTGAGCGCACCCGGGTGCGCCGGGAGCAGATCGGCATCGTGTTCCAGACCGCCAACCTGATCGCCTCGTTGACGGCGCTCGAGCAGCTGACCGTGATGGCTCACCTCGGCGGGGGTCGGGTGGATCGCGCCCGCGACCAGGCGCTCGAGCTGCTCGATGCCGTCGGCCTGGCCGACCAGGCAGGCCGCCGGCCGCACCAGCTCTCCGGGGGCCAGCGCCAGCGCGTGACCATCGCCCGCGGGCTGATGAACGACCCGGGTCTGCTGCTGGTGGACGAGCCGACGAGTGCGCTGGACTCCGAGCGCGGCGCGGCCGTGCTCGGGCTGCTCCGCCTGCTCACCCTGGAACGGAGCGTGGCCACGGTGATGGTCACCCACGACCGGGAGCAGCTCGCCCACGCCGACGACGTGGTGGAGATCGTCGACGGGCGGGCCCAGGTGCTCACCGGTGCCCTCCAGGCTCAGCAGGCCTCGAGTGCCTCGGTGAGCATCCGCAGGCCCTGAGCCTCGAACGCCTTGTCACCCACCTGGTGGGCCCACACCGCCGTGCCGACCGCCTCGCGCAGCTGCGTGCGGGCCCACGCCGCCGGTTCGCGGGGGTCCGACCCGTAGCCGGCCAGGAATGCGGCCTCCAGGTCGGCCCGGCCACGGAACTGCTGCGCGGCCAGCCGCGCCAGGTCGGACATCGCCGGGCGCAGCGCCGCCCGGCCGAAGTCGATCACCCGCACGGTGCGCCCGTCGATCAACCAGTTCCGCGGCTGCCAGTCGCCATGGGTGGGCACCAGAACGGTGCTGGGCGTGGGCCAGGAGGCGATCAGCTCTCGGATCCTGCTGACCGTGGCTGGCTCGATGCGGTGCTCCCCGTCCAGCCAGGCCAGGGTGCGGGTGTTCTGCGCCCGCTCGGCGTCCGGGTCGAGCTGGCGGTGCTGGGCGTGGAAGGCGGCCAGCAGCTCCCCGGCCTGGGTGTAGGTGGTGGCCTCGTGCTCTGCCGGGTGCCCCTGCACGAGCACCCCGGGCAGGTAGCGAGTCACCAGCAGCTTCGCCTCCGAGTCGTGGTGCAACAGCTGCGGAGCGTGCCCGGTCGACCTCCATCTGCCGAGCCAGTGCAGATGCGCATGGATCTCCCGGGCGAGGTGGTGGTCCTGCGGTCCCGCTGCCTTGACGATGCACCGGGTGCCGTCCGCGGAGAGCACGTCCAGCACCGTGGTGGAGACCAGGCCCCAGCTCAGGTCCGCCTGCACTCGATGGTTGGGCAACCATGCGCCCAACAGCTCGCGCTGGCGGGGGGACAGCGGGAGCGTTGGGTCGACAGGCACGCTACGGATGGTAAGCGAGGGTGACCAAGAGCACGTCGTGGGCCAACCCGCACGGCTCGCACTGGTCAGGCGGCGCCCCACCGAACCGTCCGCGGAGGCGACGAAAAGGACTTGGTGAGCTCCGCCGTCGAGAACCTACGGTGAACCATGGCAACCACACGACTCGCCCGCCCCGACGACATCGACGCGCTCCGGGCGCTCGACCCCTGGCCCAGCGAGGAAGCCTGGAACCGGCTGACCGGAAACGGCGAGGTGATGGTCCTCGAGGAGGACGGCGCCGTCGTCGGCATGCTGCACTA
>CAZMDO010000269.1:0-3780 GCA_964564445.1 uncultured Ruaniaceae bacterium
GCTCCAGCTCCAGCAGCACCGCCTCCCCGGAGGTGCCGGGGAAGCAGAACGAGGCATGGTTCGGCAGCCGGCCGCCGGCATCGGGGCCCGGACCGGGACGGGACGACCCTGCCCCGGAGCCCGGCGTGCTCGGCCCCGCCCCGGAGCCCGGCGCGCTCGGCCCCGCCCCGGAGCCCGGCGCGCTCGGCCCCGCCCCGGAGCCCGGGGAGGCCGGGACCGCCCCGGTGAGCACCGCCGTCGGCACCAGCTCGCGCACCCGCGCGATGAAGGCGTCCCGCGCGGCGGCCACCCGCTCGGCGCGTTCCGCGCGCTCGGTCTCAGCCAGTGTGAGTGCCACCCCCAGGGCCACCGCCCCGGCCACGTTCTCGGTCCCGGACCGGCGCTCGCGCTCCTGCCCGCCCCCGTGCAGCAGCGGCTCCACCGGCAGCCGGCCGCGCAGGAACACCGCGCCGATACCCTTGCCGGCCCCGACCTTGTGCCCGGAGACGGTCAGGGCATCCACGCCCAGTGCGCGCACGTCCAGCGACAGCCACCCGGCTGCCTGCACCGCGTCGGTGTGCAGCAGGGCACCGGCCCGGTGGGCCACCTCGGCCAGCGCGGCGATGTCCTGCACGGTGCCGATCTCGTTGTTCGCCAGCGACACCGAGACCAGCGTCGTGTTCGGACGCAGCGCGGCTGCCAGCGCCTCCGGCCTGACCCGCCCGTCCGGGGTCACCGCCACGAACGACACCTCGAAACCGTGCAGCCGGCGCAGGTAGTCCACCGACTCCAGCACCGCCTCGTGCTCGGTGGCCGCAGTGACCAGGTGCCGCCCCCGCGGGGTGGCCAGCGCCAGCCCCTTGATCGCCAGGTTGTCGCCCTCGGTACCGCCGGAGGTGAAGCTCACCTCGGTCGCCCGCGCACCCAGCACGCGGGCCACCTGCCGGCGTGCGTCGGTGAGCCCGGCGGCGGCCCGTTCACCGAGGCTGTGGTGGCTGGAGGGGTTGCCGAACTCCCCGGTCAGGTACGGCCAGGCGGCCTCCAGGGCCTCCCGGCGCATCGGGGTGGTGGCGGCGGCGTCCAGGTAGAGCATCAGCGCCTGCCCACGGCCGGGCCCGCGCCGCCACCTGCCGCGCCGCCTGCCGCGACCACCACGTCCAGGCCGAGGTCCAGCGCCGGTGCGGAGTGGGTGAGCGCCCCCACGGAGATCACGTCCACCCCGGTCTCGGCCACCGCCCGCACCGTGTCCAGCCGGATGGTGCCGCTGGCCTCGACGATCGCGCGCCCGGCCACCTGCGCCACCCCGGTGCGCAGGTCGGCCAGGGTGAAGTTGTCCAGCATGATCGTGTCCACCCCGGCGGCCAGCACCGGCTCGATCTGGTCCAGGGAGTCCACCTCGACCTCGAGGTGCGTGGTGTGCCCGAGGCGCTCGCGGGCGGCCAGCAGCGCCTCGGTCACGCCGAGACCCTGGCTGGCGGCGACCGCCAGGTGGTTGTCCTTGACCATCACCGCATCGGACAGGGAGAACCGGTGGTTGTGCCCGCCACCGCAGCGGACCGCGTGCCGCTCCAGCGCGCGCAGCCCGGGGGTGGTCTTGCGGGTGTCCACGATCCGCGCCGTGGTGCCGGCCACCTCGGCCACGTAGCGGGAGGTCAGCGTGGCGATGCCGGACAGCCGCTGGACGAAGTTCAGCCCGATCCGCTCGGCCCGCAGCACCGCCCGGGCCGGCCCACTGACCTCGGCGAGCACGTCCCCGCCAGCGAACCGGGCGCCGTCGGCCACGGTGAACGCCACCGAGGTGTGCGGATCGGTGAGCGTGAACGCGGCGGTGAACACCTGCGCCCCGGCGAGCACCCCGTCGCTGCGGGCACGCAGCTGGGCGGTGGCCATCGCCGACGACGGCACGAACGTCTCGCAGGTCACGTCACCCCAGGGGGCGTCCTCGGCCAGCGCCGCGGTGACGGCGGAGGTCACGGTGGCAGCGGTCAGCATCAGTGGGTCTCCAGCACGAGCTCGGGGGAGGGGGAGGTGCTCTCGGGGGCGTCGCTGCGGAAGTGCGCGCCCAGGGAAGTGGTCCGGGCGCGGGCGGCGCGGGTGAGCAACCGGGCCAGGAGCAGCAGGTTGGCGTCCTCCTGGGTGGTCCGGGTGGCCCCGTCGGCAGCCGCCTGGGCGGCCCCCGGCTGGTCGGTCCGGTCCGCGGGCGCTGGGCTCGCGGTGCCGGCTGCGCGGGCCCACCCGGTGAGGACGGCCTCGGCGTGGGCGAGCCCGGGCTCGTCGCGGATCAGCCCGGCGTGGGCCCACATCAGCTCCTGCAGCGCGGCGCGGCTGAACGCCGGCGCACCCGCCCCGCCCTCGGGCACCGCCGGGGCCGCCGGATCCGCTCCCGCGGGAGCGCCGGGCAGCGATGCGACGTGCACCAGGTCGGCCCGTTGCGGACCCACCGGTCCTGCGGTGCTCTCCCGGTCGCCGAGCAGCGCCCGCGCGGCACGGTGGCCGAACACCGCGCCCTCGAGCAGCGAGTTCGACGCCAGCCGGTTCGCCCCGTGCACCCCCGTGCAGGCCACCTCCCCGACGGCCAGCAGACCCGGCAGCGTGGTGCGACCCCACAGGTCGGTGGCCACCCCGCCCATCCAGTAGTGCGCCGCAGGGGTGACCGGCACCGGCTCGCGGGCCCAGTCCAGCCCGGCGGCCCGCACCGCGGCGTCGATGCTCGGGAACCGGTGGCGCAGGAACTCCTCGCCCAGGGCGGTCGCGTCCAGCGTCACTGCCGCACCGGTGGCCAGCATCCGCGCTGCGACCGCGCGGGCCACCACGTCCCGCGGGGCGAGCTCGGCGTCCGGGTGCACGCTCAGCATGAACCGCTCCCCGCTGGCGTCGCGCAGCACTGCGCCCTCGCCGCGGACCGCCTCAGAGACCAGGAAGCTGCCGGGCAGCGCGAGCGTGGTGGGGTGGAACTGGTACAGCTCCAGGTCGGCCAGCCCGGCGCCGGCCCGGGCCGCCAGCGCCACCCCGTCGCCGGTGGCCACCGCCGGGTTGGAGGTGCAGGGGTACAGCTGCCCGGCACCACCGGTGGCGAGCACGACGGCGTCACTCGCCTGCCGTTTGCGCCTGCCCGTGGTCAGGTCCACCAGCTCCGCACCGACCACGCGGCCGTCCTCGAGCAGCAGGTCGGTGACCAGCGTGTGCTCGCGCACTGCGATACCGGCCCGGCGCGCCGCCGCGAGCAGCCCGTCGGCGATCGCGGCGCCGGTGGCGTCACCACCAGCGTGCAGCACCCGAGCCCGGGAGTGGGCGGCCTCCAGACCACGGGCGGGAGTGCCGTCGTCGGCAAGGTCGAAGTGCACCCCGGCCTCGACCAGGTCGGCGATCCGGGCCGGCCCTTCGGCACAGAGTGCGTCCACGGCCGCACGGTCGGCCCAGCCGGCACCCGCGGTGAGGGTGTCGGCGACATGGTGAGCGACGTCGTCATCGGGGGAGGTGACCGCGGCGATCCCACCCTGGGCCCGGTGGGTGTTCGAGGCCGTGGCGGCCGCCTTGGTCACCACGGTGACCCGTGCCGAGCCGGCCAGGGTGAGCGCGGTGGTCAGCCCGGCGATCCCGGTGCCGACCACCAGCACGGTCCTCACCGGTCGGCCTTCGGCTTGGCGGCGAGCATCCGCTCCAGCGCGAGCCGGGCGGGGTCGGCCACGTCCGGGCTGACCTGCACCCGGTTGACCACCTCACCGTCGATCAGCGACTCCAGCACCCAGGCGAGGTAGCCGGGGTGGATGCGGTACATCGTGGAGCACGGGCAGATCACCG
>CAZMDO010000270.1:0-3773 GCA_964564445.1 uncultured Ruaniaceae bacterium
CCTGTTCAGCGTAGATCTGCGCGAGGTGCTGCGCCTGTGCTGGCGGTGGGCACCCGTGGGTGCGGTCCGCGGAGAAGATCAGGGTGCGATCAGGGAGATACCCGATGGTCCGGCCCGCGCCGCTGTCCTACGTTTGCTGGTATGACCACAGCTGCTGCGCTCGGTAGCCGGAATGCCGTCCGAGCCGTCGACGCCACCAAGACCTATGGCACAGGTGCGATGGCCGTGACCGCCCTCGACCGGGTGAGCCTGACCGTGCCGGAGGGTTCGTTCACGGTGATCATGGGCCCCTCCGGATCCGGGAAGTCCACCCTCCTGCAGTGCCTGGCCGGCCTGGACCAGGTCACCAGCGGTGAGGTCTACATCGGGGACGTCGGCCTCAGCGGCGCCTCGGAGGGCCGGCTGACCGCGCTGCGGCGAGACACGGTCGGCTTCATCTTCCAGGGGTTCAACCTCCTGCCCGCCCTCACCGCCCGCGAGAACATCCTGCTCCCCTCCGGCCTGGCCGGTACCCGCCCGGACCCGCAGTGGGTGCAGCAGGTGGTCACCACCCTGGGCCTGACCGAGCGGCTGGAGCACCGGCCGGCCGAGATGTCCGGCGGGCAGCAGCAGCGGGTGGCCATCGCCCGCGCGCTGATCGCCCGCCCGAAGGTGGTCTTCGCCGACGAACCGACCGGGAACCTGGACACCTCCTCCGGTGAGGAGGTGCTGCGCACCCTCACCTCCGCCGTCCGCGACCTGGGCCAGACCGTGGTGATGGTGACGCACGACGCCCGTGCGGCCGGCTACGGCGACGAGGTGGTCTTCCTCGCCGACGGACGGCTGGCCGGTCGCCTCGCTGACCCCACCGAGAAGGCCGTGCTGGACCGGTTGAAGGCCCTCGGATGAACGTGCTCGGCTACACGGCCCGTTCGGTGGCCTCCCGCCGTCGCCGACTGGTGGGCGCGCTGCTGGCGATCATCGTGGGCACCAGCCTGGTCACTGCGACCTTGGTGATGCGGGACAGCGTGCAGGTGGACCTGCGGGGCGTGTTCGCCGACGCGCACGCTGGTATCGACGCCTCCGTGCAGGGCGAACGCACCATCGGCAGCCAGGTGGCCGCCGACCAGCGGCCGGTGCCCGCAGACCTGACCGAGCAGGTCGCCGCCCTGGACCAGGTGGCCGCCGCCGCCCCGCAGACCACCGGGATGGCACGGATCCTGGACGTCGACGGCAACGCACTCGGCGCCGCCGGC
The DNA here is from genome assembly GCA_964564445.1 of uncultured Ruaniaceae bacterium. Lineage (GTDB taxonomy): Bacteria > Actinomycetota > Actinomycetes > Actinomycetales > Beutenbergiaceae > Ruania. The sequence goes on from CAZMDO010000270.1 coordinate 1,236, forward strand.
GCACCCACCGCCGCCGCCTCCTGGATCGATGATCCCGCCCTGAACATCTGGGACCTTGTCGCTGGTCGTGCCCCCGTAGCCCCCAGGGAGGTGGCCATCGACGCCGCCACCGCCACGGCTGCCGGACTGCACCTCGGTGAGCAGACAGTCGTGCTGGTGCCCGACCGGGTGCAGGTGCGCATCGTCGGCCTGGTGGACCTGGCCGGGGAGCCCTACCCCGGCGGCGGCACGGTGACCCTGTTCACCCCGGCCGACGCCCAGCGCTACCTGGCCGCCAGCCCCGACCTGGTCAGCCGGATCCTCGTTGCCGCCGCACCTGGGGTGACCACCGAGCAGCTCACCGCCGCCCTGGCCGCCGTCGCCCCGCCCGACGCGGTGGTGCTGGACCGCGCCGGGCTGGTGGACGAGGCCCTGGCAGGCGTCGACGAAGCCTCCGGCGAGGTGATCGCCGACATCCTGCTTGCCGTCGCGCTGGTCGCTGCCCTGGTGGCGCTGCTCGGCATCCACAACACCTTCTCCGTGACCACCGCCCAGCGCACCGGCGAGCTCGCGCTGCTGCGCACCCTCGGCGCCTCCCGGCGGCAGCTGATCGTCTCCATGCTGGCCGAGGGCGTGCTGGTCGGTGCGGTCGCGGCCGCGCTAGGTCTGGTCGCCGGCATCGGCCTGGCCGCCCTGGCGGGCACGGTGCTCGGCCTGACCGGGCAGGCGCTCTACGGCGGGCTGCCGCACCTGGACGCCGGCACCCTCGCGATCGGGTTCGGCACCGGGGTGCTCGGCGCGCTGGTCAGCATGCTCGGACCCGCCTGGCGTACCTCCCGGGTGTCCCCGATCGAGGCGTTCACCACCGCCCAGGTGGAGGGCCGGGCCTCCCGCACCCGGCTGGTGGTCGGCGGTGTGCTGGTCATCCTCGGCGCCGCCTGTGTGGTCGTGGTGACGCTGGCCGGGCTGGAGAGCTACGCCGTGGTCGGCCTCAGTGCGGTGGCCGTGCTGGTGGGTGCGGTCGCGGCCAGCCCCGCCGCCGTGCGCCCGCTGGCTGCCGTGCTGGCCGTGCCGCTGCGCCGTCTCGGCACCTCCGGCCGGTTGGCCCGCACGAATGCCGAACGCAGCCCGCGGCGGACCGCCGCCTCCGCCTCGGCGATGCTGGTGGGCCTGACCCTGGTGGCGATGCTCGCCGTGGTCGGCGGCTCGGTACGCACCAGCATGGAGCAGATCGTGGACGAGACCTTCCACGCCGACTTCGTCACCCTCTCCTCCGGGTTCAGCGGCAGCGGCCTCAGCCCGCAGATCGTGACCGACCTGAGGAACGCGCCCGAGGTGGGCTCCGCCGTCGGCATCGGGCTCGGGGCGGGCCGGCTCGCCGGTGAGGACCGGGTGTTCACGGTGACCGACCCGGACCGGCTGGCGCAGGTGATGACCGTGGACGTGGCCGAGGGCGCCATCAGCGACCTGGGCGAGGACGGTATCGCGGTCTCCACCGACAGTGCCGCCGACGCCGGCTGGCACCTGGGCACGCAGGTGCCGCTCACCTCCCTGGACGGCACCACCAGCACCCTGACTGTGCGGGCGATCTACCGGGTGCACGCCGCCGACGGGCTGAGCACCGTGATCGTGCCGGCCAGCGTGTGGGCCCAGCACTCCCAGCAGTGGACCTACACGTCGGTGCTGGTCAGCCTCGCCGACGGCGTATCCTCCGGGCCAGGGCGGGCCGCGGTGGAGCAGGTGGTCGCCCCATACGGGGCGCCGTCGGTCCTGGACCGGCAGGCTTACCTGGACAGCCAGCTCGGCGGGGTGCGTCAGCTTCTCGGCCTGCTCTACGCGTTGTTGGTGCTCGCAGTGCTGATCGCCGCCATGGGCATCTCGAACACGCTCTCGCTGAGCATCCACGAACGCACCCGGGAGATCGGCATCCTCCGCTCGATCGGGCAGGCGCGGGGGCAGACGAAGGTGATGATCGCCGCGGAGGCCCTGATCATCTCGCTGCTCGGCACCGCCGTGGGCCTGGCCGCCGGGGTGTTCCTCGGCTGGGGGGTGATCAGCACGCTGTCTGCGCAGACCGGCATCGGCACCTTCGGGGTGCCCGCCGGGATGCTCGCGGTGATGGCCGTGGCCGGCACGGCGATCGGCGTGCTCGCGGCGTTGCGGCCGGCCGGACGGGCGGCGCGCATCCCACCGACGGTGGCGATGGCGGTCCGGTAGCAGGTGGCGCGGGTCGAGTCGCCGCCAGCAGCAGGCCGGTGGGGCTGGTGCCCGCGTTCCGCGGGGGCCACCATGGAGGCATGTGCCGCAACATCCGGACCCTGTACAACTTCGAACCGCACGCGACCTCCGAGGAGGTGCAGGCCGCTGCGCTGCAGTACGTGCGCAAGGTCAGCGGGATGACCAGACCGTCGCAGGCGAACGCCGAGGTCTTCGAGCAGGCGGTCGCCGACATCGCGCACATCACCGAGCACCTGCTCGCCGACCTGACCACCACCGCCGCGCCCAAGGACCGCGAGGTGGAGGCCGCCAAGGCGAAGGCCCGCGCCGCCAAGCGCTACG
>CAZMDO010000271.1:0-3771 GCA_964564445.1 uncultured Ruaniaceae bacterium
ACGAGATCAGTGCGGTTGACGGACACGTAGGTTCCCTCTCATCGTTCTTGATCGCTTCCCGAGCGGGAGGCGCCGTGGTCACACTACGACGGCGGAGCGCGCCGTGGCGCAAATCCACGCCGATTCTCGGCGTGTTTCCGCGAATTTCAGGGCTTCCGGCTGCCCATTGGGGCAATCTTCTGTCACTTTTGTCCCATTCGGCACAACAGTCCCACGGACCGCCGGACGGCGCGGGAGGCCCGGAACTACGCTGAGAACCGTCGGTGCCCACGTGTACACCGCCTACGGGGAGATCGTCGGGGAGAGTCATGAACAGTCTGCGCGCTGCCGCCTGGCCGCTGCTCGGCCGCGACCAGGAGGTGCGGGCAGTCCGGGACGCCCTCGCCGACGGTGCCGGCGCGCTGCTCTGGGGGCCGGCCGGGGTGGGCAAGACATCCCTGGCTCGCGCGGTGCTCCGCGAGCTCGACCGGGTCCCGGTCGAGCCTGCTGCCGACCGGGTCGTGCACCTGCACACGCCACTGACCTCGATCGCCACCCCGTGGTCGGTGTTCGCGCCCCTGGTGGGCACCGCCGCCTCCGCCGCCGACCCGGTGCAGGCGCTCCTCGCCCTGGCAGTGGCCGCCCTGGAGCAGGACGGGCCCGCGCTGCTCGTCGCCGACGACGCCCACGACCTGGACGAGGCCTCCGCCACGATCCTGGCCGAGCTGGTGCACACCGGCGGTGCTCGGCTGCTGGCCACCTGCCGGCCCGCCCCCGGCCTCCCGGCACCGTTGCTGCCGCTGTGGCGCCAGGAACGGCTGCAGCGGGTGGACGTGGCCCCGCTGGACCGCGAGCGCACCGAGGAGCTGGTGGCCATCGTGCTCGGCGGCCCGGTCACCCGCGGCAGTGGGCGGGCGATCTGGCAGGCCACCGCCGGCAACCCGCTGTACGTACGCGAGCTGCTCGCCTCGCTGACCGCCTCCGGGGCGCTGCGGATGGTCGAGTCCAGCTGGGTGTGGCAGGACCGGCAGGAGGTCGGTGCGCGGGTGCGGGACCTGATCGCTACCGAGCTGACCGGTCTACCGGCGGCCGAGCGCGACCTGGTGGACCTGCTCGCCCTCGCCGGTCCCCTGGAGGTGGCTGTGCTCCCTCCCGAGGTCGGTGATGCGGCGGTGCGGGGCACCCTCCGGCGCGGCCTCGTGGTGCTGGAGACCACCGACGGGGCCCCGGTCGCACGGCTGGCCCACCCCGTGCACGGGGAGGTGGTGCGCTCTACGCTCGGCCGCGACCGCCGTCGCGAGCTGTTCGAGCGGATGCCCCCACCGGGTACCGCCGGCCCGACCCCGGCCGAGCTGTTCCGCTGGGTGGACTGGGCGCTCACCTGCGGTGTGGCGCCGCCGGTGGGCACCGTGCTGCGCGCCACCCAGGAGGCGGCGCTGCTGGGTGACGCGCCACTGGTGCGCCGGCTGGCCGACGTGGCGCTGGCTGCGCTGCCGGAGGCGGACCTGCGGCGGGTGGAGCTGCTCCTGCTCCGGGCGGAGAGCGAGCGGTTCGGCGGACGCCGCGAGCTGGCCGCAGCCGACCTGGACCGCGCTGGCGAGCTGCTGAACGCCGCCGGCGCACAAGCCACGCCACAGCACGCGCCGCGCGGCGCACCCCAGGAGGCGTGGCGACACGCAGCAGGGCCGCCGCGTGCGGCGGCCCGCCGGGACGCACTGCTGCTGCGCCACGCGGAGGTGCGCGCGGACCTGGCGCAGTACCACGACGACGACCTGGACGACGCGCTGCACTCCCTCACCTCGCTGCCGCTGCGCACCGCGCAGGCCCGCGCCCGCCGCGACGTGGGCGTCCTGGTGCGGCAGGGCTACGCCGGCCGGTACCGCGAGTTCCTCGCCGCGGCGGAACCGCTGTGCGCATCGAGCACGATCACCGGCGACCGGGCCCGGTTGCTCGGTCCGCTGGTGCTCGGCCTGGCCCTGTCCGGCCGCCTGCGCGAGGCGGTGCGCACCGCCGACCGGTTCCTGCGCACCTGGTCGGTGGACGCTGGCGAGCACCCGTGGCTGCTCTCCGAGCTCACCGGCGCACGGTTCATGGCCTGCCTGTGGCTCGGTGACCTGGAGGGCGCCCTCGCTCCGCCGCTGTACCAGCCGGACCCGCACGCCCGGTCCAACGACGTGGTGAACCAGGTGGGCTCGGCCCGCTACCACGCTGCGCTGGGCGACTGGCACGCGGCCGCCGACCACTACCGCGGTGCGCTGACCGGGTTCGCGATCCGGGATCCGTCCGGGCTGGAGGCGATCGCCTGGGCCGGGCTGGCGCAGACGCGGGCGGCCCTGGGCGACCGGGCCGGGGTGGCCGAGGCCCGTCGGCGGTACCGCACCCTGGTCAGTCGCACCGCCCGCGCGCTCGCACCGGACAGCGAGGTGCTGCTGCTCACCGCTGCGGTGGCGATCGAGGGCCCGCAGGCCCACCGGCTCGCCGCCGAGCTGGGTGAGCGGGCAACCGCCGACGGGCTGTGGCTGGCCGCCGCCCGCGCCCGGCACCTCCAGCTGCTGCTGCGCCCGACCGGTGACGTCTCCGCCCTGACCGCGGCGGCCGCGCAGGTGGATGCCCCGTGGGCTTCGGCGCTGGCCGAGCACGGGAGGGCCGTGCACTCCGGTGATGACGTGCTGGCCGGCCGGCTGGCCGCCCAGCTGGCCGGGTTCGGCATCTGGGTGCCGGTGCTGACCCCGCTACCGGGGCTGACGGCGCGGCAGCGGCAGATCGCCTCGTTGGTGGCCGCGGGCCTGACCAACCGGGAGATCGCCGAACGCCTGGTGCTGTCGGTGCGCACGGTGGACAGCCACGTGAGCCACATCTTCACCCGGCTGGGCATCGGCTCACGGGCGGACCTCACGTTTCTGACCGCCAGGTCCGCCCGCGAGTGAGATCAGTACACCGGGTTGGCCGCGCCTGCGGGCCGGTGCCGCTGCCTCGTCTCGCAGCCTAGGAACGGGGTCGGGCGCGCAGCATCGGTAGTCGCTACCTAACTCCTGGGTGCCGTGCGGACGGGCCGACCGCCCCGGGGCGCACCCCGCGCCGCCGACCGGCGGCCCACCACGCGCACCAGGCACCACCCCGGCACCGCCCAAGCACCATCGGGCACCGATCACGGTGCCCACCAGCTCCCGCGCCGGCACCGTTCCGTGGTGAGATGGGAGCGGGCGCGAGAAAGGGAGACCACTGTGCTGCTGTCACCAGAGCTGCTCACCCGCATCCGAGAGCGGGCCGCAGGCTATGACCGGGAGAACGCGTTCTTCACCGAGGACCTGGAGGAGCTCAAGGCGGCCGGGTACCTCACCGCGCTGGTACCCACCGAGCTCGGCGGCCTGGGGATGACCCTGGAGGAGGTCACCCGGGAGCAGATGGCCCTGGCCGGTGCCGCACCCGCGACCGCGCTGGCGGTGAACATGCACCAGGTGTGGGTCGGGGTGGCGAAAGTGGTGCACGACCGCGGCGAGACGTTCATGGACCAGGTGCTCACCGAGGCCGCCGCCGGGGAGGTCTTCGGCTTCGGCATCTCCGAGCGCGGCAACGACCTCGTGCTGTTCGGCTCCACCACCGAGGCCCGCCCGGACGGCGAGGGCGGCTACACCTTCCACGGCACGAAGATCTTCACCTCCCTCTCCCCCGCCTGGACCCGGCTGGGCACGTTCGGCACCGACACCACCTCCGCCGACGGGCCGAAGTCGGTGTATGCGTTCATCACCCGCGAGGGCGGCGGGTTCGAGATCAAGGACGACTGGGACGCTC
>CAZMDO010000272.1:0-3771 GCA_964564445.1 uncultured Ruaniaceae bacterium
GGCGGGGAGGGTTCGGCAGCACAGGCCGTTCGGGCGTATTCTGGGAGATTGAGCCGCGCCATCGACCCGGTTCCGGTGCGTCTGGTGGACGAGCGACTGACTACGGTTTCCGCTCATCAGGCGCTGCACGCCGCTGGGCGCAGCAGCAGGAAGCACCGGTCGGTCGTGGACCAGGTAGCGGCAGTGATGATCTTGCAAGCAGCACTCGACAGCGAACGCAACAGCGGCACCCCGCCGGGCACGGCTCTGCACGCGCCCACCGGTGCCTCCGCCCCCGACCCCGAGACCGAGGAGGATCGCAGGTGACGGACCTCTTCGACCACCCCCGAGAGGTGGCCGACGACACGGCCACCGACCAGTCGCCGGAGTCCCGGCGCGGCACCGAGCGTCGGCGTCGCGCCAAGCGCCGGGCCCAACGGCGCCGGAACATCATCTCCTTCGTGGTGATGCTCATCGCCCTCGCCCTGCTGGTGGGCGGGGCGTGGGTGCTGGTGCGCCCGCTGCTCACCCCCGACGACGGCCCCACCACCGTCAGCGACTTCCCGGGCCCCGGCCACGGGGACGTGCAGGTGGTCGTCGAGCAAGGCGACAGTGGCGGCGATATCGCTCAGACCCTGGTCGAGGCGAACGTGGTGGCGACCACCGGCGCCTTCATCACCGCCTTCAACGCCAACCCGGACGCATCCTCCATCCAGCCGGGCACGTACGCCCTGCAGGAGGAGATGCGCGCGGCCGACGCGGTGCGCGCCCTGCTCGACCCAGCCTCCCGTGCGGACATGATGATCACCGTCCCGGAGGGGGTCCGGGCCACAGACATCTACGAACGCATCGCCACCCAGCTGCAGGTGGATGTCTCGGAGGTGGAAGCGGCCGCCGAGGAGGTGGCCCAGGACTACCTGCCCGACGAGGCGAACGGCAACATCGAGGGCTGGCTGCAGGCCTCCACCTACAACATCCACCCGGACGACACCCCGCGGACGATCCTGGAGACCATGGTCGACCGGACCGTGGCCACCCTGGACGAGCTGGAGGTCCCCCACGACACGCGCGAGGAGATCCTCATCAAGGCCTCGATCATCGAGGCAGAGGTCATGCGGCCCGAGGACCGTAGTCGAGTCGCGCTGGTCATCAACAACCGGCTCGAGGGGTGCAGTGGCGACTACAGCCTCTGGATGGACTCGACCATCGTGTACGGCCTGGACATGCCGATCAGAGAGATCGAGAGTCAAGGCCTTCTCTATGATGACAATCCGTACAACACCCGGACGAACCCGGGGCTACCACCGACACCCATCAACTCGCCGAGCAGGGCGTCGATCGATGCCGCGCTCAACCCAGCCGAGGGCGACCTGTGCTACTTCGTCACGGTCAACCTGGACAACGGCGAGACTCTCTTCGCGGTGACGGAGGAGGAGCATGAACAGAACAGGAAGCTGCTCGATCAGTGGATAGAGGAGAACCTCGACGACTAGCGGAACCATCGGCCCAGTCGGTCGCACGCCCGCCGTGCCGGCGTCGTAGGCAGGGCAGCCTGGCGTGTGTCAGCGGGCCAGGTTCCATGCGTTCGGATCGCCCGCTTCCCCAGAAGAATTGTCGGTGACGTGGTGGCTCAGTACTCTCGCCGCGCCGCGGTGCTCGGGCACCCGGTCGAGCACTCGCTCTCCCCGGTGCTGCACCGGACCGCCTACACCGCCCTCGGCCTGACCGGCTGGGAGTACCAGCGCCATGACGTGGACGCCGACCAGCTGGCCGGCTTCCTGGCCACCCTGGACGACTCCTGGGCCGGCCTGAGCCTGACGATGCCGCTCAAGCACGTCTCGCTCACCCTGGCCGACCACGTGGAGCCGTTGGCCGAGGTGGTCGGAGCGGTGAACACCCTGCTGCGATCCGCCGGCGGCCTGCTGATCGGCGCGAACACCGACGTGTACGGCATCGTCGCCAGCCTGCGCGAGGTGCTGCCGGCGGGCGCACGGCCGGCCAGTGCGGTGATCGTCGGCGCCGGCGCGACCGCCAGCTCCACCCTGGCGGCCCTCGGTGAGCTCGGCATCCACGACCCGCTGGTGCTCGCCCGCTCGCTCGCCCGCACCGGGCCGGTCCGGGTGGCAGCCAGCCGGATGGGCATCGAGCCGCAGTTCCTCGCCCTGGACGCCCGCCAGGTGCCGGAGCGGCTGCGCACGGCGGACATCGTGGTGCTCACCCTGCCCGAGGGTGCCGCGGACCCGCTCACCGAGCACCTGGCCGGCCACCGGTTACGCCCCGAGCAGGTGCTGCTGGACGTGGTCTATGCCGGCTGGCCGACCGCGATGGCCGCCGCGTGGGCCGAGAACGGGGGTGCGATCGCCCCGGGCTACCTGATGCTGTTGCACCAGGCGTGCGAACAGGTGCGCCTGATGACCGGCCAGGAGGCGCCGGTGGCGGCGATGCGCACGGCGCTGCTGGCGGCGATCGAGGAGCGTTCGCTGCCGGGCCGCCGGGCCTCGTCGGCCACCGCTGCGGAAGGTTCCGGCACCGGTTCTGCACAGGCCTGATCACGCCCTGGGCCCGGTCCTGCCAGACTGACGCTGTGCCGATGCAGCTGGAGGTCTGGTGCTGACCGCGGTGGTGTGCGCGCTGGTCGCGGGTCTGCTCGCCTGGGCGTGCACCCCGGTCCTGGTGCGCACCATCGGCCACCCCACGGCGTGGACCAGCCGGCACGCGCACGTGTGGCTGGCCGCCCTCGGCGGCCTCGCCGCCGGCCTGCGGCAGACCACCCTGCCCACCGCCGCACTGGCCAGCCCGAGCACCCCGGCGTGGGGTGAGACGGCCGCCCTGGTGGGCACCGCCGTCGGGCTGGCCCTGCTGGTCACCGCAGACCTGGCCGTGCACCGGCTGCCGGACCGGCTCACCCTGCCCACAGCGGTGTGGCTGGTCTGCTGCTGGCTGGCGCTGTGCGTGGCGGGTGCCCCGTGGGCCGGCCTGGGTCGGGCCGCGCTCGCCGGGGTGGTGCTCGGCACCGGCTTCCTGCTGCTGTGCCTGCTCTCCCCGGGTGGGATCGGCCTGGGCGATGCCAAGCTGGCCGCGGTGCTCGGCCTGGTGCTCGGCTGGTTCGGCTGGGCGGAGGTGCTCGCCGCGGTGGTCGCGGCCTTCGGTCTCGGCGGCCTGTTCGCGATCGGGCTGCTGCTCACCCGGCGGGCCACCCGGCGCACCGCTGTGGCCTTCGGGCCGTGGCTGGTCGCCGGGTCTGTGCTCGCCCTCGGTTGGGCCCCGGCGCTGATCGGCTGAGACGACCTTCCCCGGGCCGCCGGGCCGCCCGTCGCTGTCTGCCACCCGGACGCGCCGGTCGGCGCTGCCGGCGGGCGTGGGAGGATGGGCACATGCTCAGATGGTTGACCGCAGGGGAGTCCCACGGCCCGGCCGTGCTCGGTGTGCTCGAGGGCCTGCCCGCCGGGGTGCAGATCACCACGCAGGACGTGGCCGACGCCCTCGCCCGCCGCCGCCTCGGGTACGGGCGCGGGGCGCGGATGAAGTTCGAGCAGGACCAGGTGCGTCTGCTCGGCGGGGTGCGGCACGGGCTGACCATGGGCGGACCGGTCGCGATCGAGATCGGCAACACCGAGTGGCCCAAGTGGGAGCAGGTGATGGCCGCCGACCCGGTCGAGGCCGCCGTGCTGGAGATCGACGCCGGCACCGGGGACGTGCGCGAGCAGGCCCGGAACAAGCCGCTCACCCGCCCCCGCCCCGGGCACGCCGACCTGACCGGGATGACCAAGTACCACCTGGACGACGCCCGGC
>CAZMDO010000273.1:0-3752 GCA_964564445.1 uncultured Ruaniaceae bacterium
CCCTGACCGGGGTACGCCTGGCCCTGACCCGGGTAGGGCTGGCTGCCGTAGGAGTACTGCGGCCCCGGCCCGCTCACCGCTGCGGAGGAGGGAGCCGGCTGGCTGTACCCGCCCGCGGCCTGCCCGTAGCCGCCCGCCGCCTCGGCCGGCAGGCCGTAGGCGCCGCTGACCTGGCCGAACGATCCCGGTGACGGCGTAGCGCCCGCTGGCCCTCCGCCGTCGCCCTGGGTGTTCGCTCCCGGTGACGGCGTAGCCCCAGCTGGCGGGCCCGCCGCACCAGGAGCAGCCGGTGCTGCGGGTGCGGAGCGGTCGGGCTCGGCCTGACCGGGGGTGGGCTCCGGCGGGGCGGCGGGGCCAGTGGTGCCGTCCTGCTCGGGGCGCGGCTCGGCGGGATCGGACGGGGTGCTCATCGGCGATGAACCTCGCTTTCCAGTGTGTCCAGGGCCTGGGTCAGGGTGACCAGCGACGCATCGTCGGTCGGGGGCGGGCCGTACAGCAGGGAGTCGATCGCCTCCGGGGGGCGGCCGGTCGCGCGGGACAACGCGTCGACCACCTCGGCACCGGTGGCGGTGCGGGGCAGACCGATGCGGCCGGCCACCCGCGAGACGGTGCCCGCTCGCAGCGCCGCGGCGGCGTGCGCGTGCGCCCGCCCGCGCCGGTACAGCCGGCCGCGCCCCCGCGTGGTCTCGGTGGCGCGCACGACCACCGGCAGCGGCTCCACCACCACCCGGCCGAGCCGGCGGCCGCGCCAGAACGCGAACGCGACCACGGCGATGAGCACCTGCACCACCACCGCGCCCGGCAGCAGGGTGGGGCTGGCGTCCGGGCTGAGGCCGTAGGGGTCGTTCGGGCTGGGCACGTACCAGGTGAGGTGCTCGTGGCCGCCGAGGATGCGCAGCACCAGGGCGGCGTTGCCGGCCTCGTCCAGCCCGTCGTTGGTGAGCGGGTAGGCGTTCGGCAGTACCGACCAGGTCTGCTGGCCCACCCGCCAGGTGCCGTAGGCGTAGGAGCCGGCCTCGCCCAGGGGGAAGCAGGTGGTCACTGCCGGGTCCGCGGTCAGCCCCGGCCCGGCGGTGGCCAGCTCCCCGGCGGCCTGGGCGTGCGGGTCGGAGCACTGGGCCGGGTAGGTGTCCTGACCCCCGCCGCCCTCGATCCTCACCTGGTCGGTGAGCGTGCTCAGGTCGCCGTAGCCGAGCCCGATGAGCACCATGTCCGCCTGCACGGCGTCCAGCGCCTCGAGCTGTTCCGGGCGCAGCCGGTCGGCGTCGGTGATCAGCAGGGTGCTGTCCGGGCTCGCGGCGTCGAGGGCGGCGGCCGTGCTGCGCACCTCCGCCACCTGCACCCCGTGGTCGCCGAGGATCTGTGCGGCCGCCCGGGCGCCACCCGGGGCGGGGTTGGTGGCGGAGAGCGGCACGTCGGAGGTCTGCGGGGACAACCGGGACAGCAGCACCGCCGCCACGATCATCGCCACCACGGCCGCGGCCAGGATCAGCATGCTGCGCCGGCTCGACCGCTTCTCCTGCCGCTGGTCCACGGGCGCGTTGCTGCGCCGGCCGAGGGCGCTGAACGTGGCCGGGGCGCTCACCGCTGCCCCACCTCGGCGTCCAGCCCGGCCAGACGCACCGGACGGGCGGCGGCGACCTGCTCGTCCACGGCCACCACGTTCTCGTAGTCGGAGCGGCCGGCGTGCAGGTCCCCGTAGCAGACGGCGTCGAAGGTCTGCGAGGCGGCGAGCAGCCCGGCGGCACAGTCGGGCAGACCGTGACCGGCCTCGGTGGCGGCCTCGTGGGCGGTGCGGCCCGGGCGGTCCTCGAGCACCACCCGCTCGTCCAGGGAGCGCACGATCGCCCGGAACCGTTCCAGCACCGCGAGCGAGTAGTCCTCGGTGCGGGCGGCCGCCTCCGCCGCGGCGCGCAGCTCGGTGGCGGTGCGCTCGTCCCCGTCCAGCACCACCGCGCTGGCCCCCTGCCGGCGCAGCCGACGGCGCCGCACCGGGCCGCCGATGAGGATGCCGGCGGCGACGATCAGCACCACTACCGCGAGCACCACCAGCGGCAGCACCACCGGGCCCACGCCCTGGTTCCAGGACATCAGCTCCCGCCACAGGTCCGTCAGCCAGCTCACCGCCCGTTCCAGCAGGGTCGGCTCGTCGTTGTAGATCGCCTTGGCCAGCTCGGCGCGGGCCCACTCGCGTGCTTCGTCGGCCGACGGTGTCAGCGGCACGTCCCGGGCCCAGGCACCGAGCACGCTCAGGCCTCCTGGGCGGCTCGGGCGAGCTCGACGTCCAGCGCCTCCAGGCGCATCCGTACGTCGATGTAGAGCAGCGCGGTCACCGCTGCCATGAAGGGTGTGGTGACCGCCAGCGAGATCACGTTCGCCACCAGGGTGAGCAGGTAGGAGACGGTCATCCCGCCGAGGAACTGGCCGAACATCGCCACCGGGTAGGAGATGATCGAGCCGAGGATGCCCACCAGGATGGCGGTGAGCAGGTAGATGCCGAGCACCCGCCAGAACGTCTGCTTGGTGAGCAGGAACGAGCGGCGCAGCGCGGTGAACACCTTGGCCCGCTCCAGCACCAGCGCGGGTGTGGCGAGCACGGTCAGGGTGATCACGGCGAGCATGGCCACGAGCATCACCACCACCAGGAACAGCACACCGAGGCCGATCACCACGGCGTTCTCGGTGAGGATGAGCAGCGCGATCAGCCCCACGCACAGCCCGGCCACCAGGACCAGCAGCAGGCTGACCACCAGGCTGAGGGCGAGCAGCCGCGGGATCTGCCCCTTGGTGGCGCTCCACACCTCCTCCAGGCTCATCTTCCGGCCGATCACCGCCTGGCTGACCGCGTGGATGAGCAGCCCGTTGAGGATGGTGGTGATGAGGAAGGAGACCAGCCCGGAGATGGTGTAGCCCAGCAGCGCCGACTGCAGCGTGGCCAGCAGCGAGCTCGGGTCCATCGCCTCCAGCGTGGCCGGGTCCATCCCGACGAGGGTGTTCAGCTCCTCGAAGAAGCCCCAGGTGGCGATGCCCTGCACCACGGTGGCCAGCGCCACCAGCACCGCGGAGAGCACGAACATCACGGCCGGGTTGGTGCGGATGGAGCGGATGGCGCCGTCGTAGATCTCGCCGAGGGTGAGCGGGCGCAGCGGGATGATGCCCGGCTGCGGGGCCGGACCCCACGCCGGCGGCATCCCACCGCCCTGCGCGCCGTACTGGCCGTAGCTGCCCGGCTGCTGGCCGTAGCTGGGCGGTTGCTGCTGGCCGTAGGTGGGCGGCCCCTGCTGGCCGTGGGTGGGCGGCCCCTGCTGGCCGTGGCCGGGCCCCTGCTGGCCGTGGCCGGGCCCCTGCTGGCCATAGCCGCCGGGTGCGGGCTGTGCGCCCCATCCGGATGGGGCTGCGCCGGGCCCCGACGGCGTAGGTCGCCCGCCGTAGCCACCGTGCCCCTGCCCGGGCTGCTGGCCGTGGCCGGGCGTGCCGTGCGCTCCGGGCTGGTCCGCGCCCTGGCCGGGCTGCTGGCCGGAGGCGGGCGGTCCCTGCTGGCCGTAACCGCCGGGAGCGGGCGCCTCACCCCATCCGGACGGCGACGGCGCGCCCCAGCCGGGCTCGGCTCCGTTCTGCCGTGACGGATCCGGGTAGCTCATCGTGGTCTGTATCCCCTTCGTGGTGGTGCGCCCATCTTTGCATGGACCCCCTGCACGGCCCACCCGCACCCACGGGTCGGACTCCCCACCTGTGGCACCGTACCTCGCGCG
>CAZMDO010000274.1:0-3698 GCA_964564445.1 uncultured Ruaniaceae bacterium
ACACGGCGCCGCGGCGACCGGAGTCCCACCCACGGCCGCCGCCCAGTGTGCCAGGGCATCTGGTCGACGGCGGTGCTCGGCCCGGTCTGTCCTGTTCCCTGGACCAGGCGCTGCTCGATCAGGTGGTGGGCAACCACACCCGCATCGCATCCCCGCCACGGTTGCCCCAGGTGGCGAACGGTCTGGCCACCAGCGGCACCGTCTGCTGGTCCGCCCCCGGTGCGGGAGCGGCAGGCCGGTACAGGTCCACCGGTCCTGGCTGGCGCACCGTGCCGGTCAGCTCCAGCCCGTCGGCAGCCACGACGACCTGCTGCCCGGGTGGGACGACCACGTCCTGGAGAGCGACGCCGTCGGGAAGGTCCACCTGCTCCAGGCAGTACACGAGCGGCCCCCGCTCCAGCGCCACGGTGCCGCGCACGGCATCGACGCGCGGGTGCGCGCCGGTCCAGCGCGGGGTGAGATCCAGGGTGATGGTGTGCGCCGCGGCCGGGTCCAGCCGCAGGTAGCCGTCCTCGTCCGGGTGGACCTGCTGCCCGTCCAGGTGCACCTGCGCCGACCAGGCCGGCACCCGCAGCGCCAGCCGTACCCCGGACCGGACCGAACCGGTGAGGGCCAGGGTGACCTCGCCGTCGTCGGGGTAGCGGGTGGTCAGCCGCAGCGTGCCGGAACCGAGGTGGCTGGGCAGGTCGATCTCGGCGTCGGCGACCAGGTGCACGAACAGCTCGTCGGCGGTGCTGGTGGCCAGGTAGGCGCCGAGCTGGGCGACCACGCGGGCGATGTTCGGCGGGCAGCAGGCGCAGGAGTACCAGGACTGCCGGTCCCGTGGGGCGTTCTCCTCCGAGGTGCGGTCCGGGCGCAGCTGCAGCGGGTTGGCGTAGAAGAACCTGGTGCCGGTGGCGTCCACGGCTGCGGCCAGCGCGTTGTACAGCTCGCGCTCGATGACCTCGGCGTACTGCGCCCCGCCGCGGGCGAGCAGCATCCGCCAGCTCCAGTGCAGGTCGGCGATCGTGGCGCAGGTCTCCGCGTAGGCCCGGTCCGCGGGCAGCTCGTAGTCGTCGCCGAACGCCTCACCGGCGTGCCGGGCGCCGAACGCACCGGTGAGGTACATCTTGCGCTGGTGCACGTTGCGCCACTGCGCGTCCATCGCCGCACCGAGCGCCTCCTCCCCGGTCTCCAGGTACAGGTCGCTCACCCCGGCGTTCAGGTACAGCTGGCGCACCGCATGCCCGACGGCGGTCCTCGCCTGCCGTACCGGAGCATGGTCCTGGAAGTACTCGCTGCCGTGGAAGCCGGCCTTGAGCAGGCCGGTGCCGCGCAGGTCCACCATCCGCTGGGCCAGGTCCAGGTAGCGGCGCTCACCGGTGTGCCGGTACAGCTCCACCAGGGCGGTCTCGATCTCAGGGTGGCCGCAGATGCCCTGCTCCCGGCCCGGGCCGAACCGCCGGTCGACCAGGTCGGCGAACGCCCGGGCGATGCTCAGCAGGTCGGAGCGGCCGGCCGCCCGGTCCAGGGCGACGGCGGCCTGGATGAGGTGCCCGAGCACGTACAGCTCGTGCGTCCAGTCCAGCTCGGCGAACTTCTTCTCCGGGCGCACACCCTGGATCCAGGTCATCACGTACCCGGTCGGTTCCTGCACCCGCGCCACCAGGGCGATCACCTCCTCCAGCCAGGTGTCGAAGGCATGCGTGCCGCTGCGCGCGATCTCCCAGGCGACCGCCTCGATCACCTTGTACAGGTCGGAGTCGGCGAACACGAACCCGCGGTACTCCGCACCGGACTCGCCCACCACGCGGCGGAAGTTGTCCAGCACCCCGGAGCTCTCCAGGGCGTCGATGCAGTGCGGGATGGTCGCCTCGGCGTTGCGCTGCTGCCAGGTGCCCAGGTGCCCCGCGGCGGTGAGCCGGACCGAGTCGAGGCCCAGCGGCCGGTGGTCGGCGAGGCCGGCCGAGGGGAGGGCGGGGGCGACGGTCACGTCGGGGGCTCCTTCGTCAAGGTTGCGCGTGCTCAGCTCTCGAACGCCCGGCGCACGTCCTCGACCTCGCCGCGGACCAGGTTGCTCGCGACCAGGGTGGCCCTCTGCCCGCGGAACCGCTCGGCGAGGCGGTCCAGGTCGCTGTCGGAGGAGACGACGAACAGCGCCGAGGTGCCGGCGACCACCTCCTTGCCGATGGAGTCGAGCTGGTCCTGGGAGATGCCCACGTCCTGCATCCGCTTGCGCAGGATGTTCACCACCGCACCGGCGGCGGCACCGAGGGTGGGCAGGAGCAGCAGCGAGCCGATCACCGCCCCGATCAGGGCACCCCAGCCGGCGGCGCGCCACTCGTCCCGGTTCTCGTACTTGACCTTGGGCTGGTCCGCGCCGACCGGCCACTCCACGACCGCGTAGTCCTCGACCTTCACCAGCCTCTCGCTCCAGGCCTGCTTCAGGGTCTGTGCGGCGGCATCCGCCGCGTCGGCGCTGTCGAACTTCCAGGCGGTGAACGTGGTCACGGCGGGTCCTCTCGGTGGCAACGGGTACCGCCCATTCTGGCGCGCACCGTCAGCGACCGTCCAGGGCGGTCCCCAGCTGCCATCGCCCGGTCACCACGCTCTACGCGGGCACGTCGATCAGTCCACGCCGAGCGCGTCCGCCTTGGCCCGCAGGGTTCGCGCCACCTGCGTGTTCGTGGCGACCCGCGCGGCAGCGACCAGCTCGCCGCGCGCCTCGGCCCGCCGGCCGAGGCGGACGAGCAACTCCCCGCGCACGCTGGGCAGCAGGTGCGACCCGGCGAGCGCCCCGGACGCCGCGAGGGTGTCCACCAGGGCCAGCGCCTCCTCCGGCCGGCCGGCCATCGCCACCGCAACCGCCCGGTTCAGCTCCACCACCGGGTTGGGGGCCAGGCGACCGAGGGCCCCGTACAGCAGCACGATCTGCTCCCAGTCCGTCTCCGCCACGCTCGGTGCCAAGGCGTGGCACAGCGCGATCGCCGCCTGCAGCCCGTAGCAGCCACGCCCGCGCCCGAGCCCGTCCGCCCGGGCGAGCGCTGCCTGCCCGCGCCGGATCTGCCCGCGGTCCCAGCGGCTGCGGTCCTGGTCCTCGAGCAGCACGGGCTCCCCGGCAGCGTCGGTCCGTGCGGGGAAGTGGGCGGACTGCAGCTCCATCAGCGCCACCAGGGCGTGCACCTCCGGCTCGGTGGGCACCAGCCCGGCGAGCACCTTGCCGAGGCGGAGGGCCTCGCGGGCGAGGTCGGGACGGACCAGGCGGTCACCGCTGGTGGCGGCGTACCCCTCGGTGAAGATCAGGTAGACCACCCCGAGCACCGCGGCCAGGCGCTCGGGCCACTCGGCCGGTTCCGGGGTCTCGAACGGCACGTTCGCCGCGGTGAGGGTGCGTTTGGCGCGGGTGATGCGTGCCTGCACCGTGGGCACCGAGGTGAGCAGCATCCGGGCGATCTCGGTGGTGGTGAGCCCGCCGATCACCCGGAGCGTCAACGCCACCTGGGACGCCCGGGAGAGCACGGGATGGCAGGCGATGAAGACCAGGCGGAGCACGTCGTCGCCGATGGGTTCCCAGTCCGGCTCGGACTCCCCGGGAAGCACGGCGGCGAGCTGGGACCAGCGGTCCCGGCGGCGCTCCTCCCGCCGCCAGGTGTCGATGGCGCGACGCTTGGCCACGGTGGTCAGCCACGCCCCCGGGTTGCGGGGCACCCCCTCGGTGG
>CAZMDO010000275.1:0-3669 GCA_964564445.1 uncultured Ruaniaceae bacterium
GGTCGCGCCCGCCAGGGGCAGCACCCCGGTCGCGCCCGCCACGGGCAGCACCCCGGTCGCGCCCGCCAGCGGCAGCACCCCGGACACCGCGGCCGCACCAGCCTCGCCCGCGCCACCCCACACGCCCGGCGAGCCCACCGCCTCCCCGGCGAGCTCCGCCGTCGTGCGCCCGATGCTGGCCAGCCCGGGCACACCGACCGACGTGGGCCCGGACTGGGCGATCGAGATGAAGTGGGACGGGCAGCGCGTGCTCGCCCAGGTGGACCGCGTGGGTGTGCGGCTGTGGGCGCGCAGCGGCCGGGACATCACCGCCAGCTACGCCGAGCTCGCCGAGATCGAGGTGCACGCCGACTCGGCGCTGCTGGACGGCGAGGTGGTGGCGCTGGACGAGCAGGGCCGGCCGTCGTTCGCGCTGCTGCAGCCGCGGATGCAGGCCGCCAGGCCGACGGAGATCGCGGCTGCGGCACGTCGTCAGCGGGTGCACTACCTGGTGTTCGACGTGCTGGCGGTGAACGGGCACGACCTCACCCGCCAGCCCTACACCGACCGGCGCGACCTGCTCGCCCGGCTGGTGGAGCCGACCGAGCACGTGCAGGTGCCGGAGGCCTTCGACGGCGACCTGGAGGCGGCGCTGGCGGCGAGCCGCGCGTACGGGCTGGAGGGGGTGCTGGCCAAGCACCCGGCCGGGAAGTACCTGCCGGGCCGGCGCTCGGCTACCTGGGTGAAGATCAAGCACACCGAGGCGGTGGACGTGGTGGTCTGCGGCTGGCGGCCCGGGCGCGGCGAGCGCACCGGGCAGATCGGGTCGCTGCTGCTCGCGGTGCCGACCGGCGACGGCGACCTGCGCTACGTGGGCCGGGTGGGCACCGGGTTCTCCGCCGCGCAGACCCGCGACTGGGTGGCGATGCTCGCCGGCGAGGAGATCGACGCACCGGCGGTGGTCGACGTGCCCGGTGCCGACGCCCGGGACGCGCGCTGGCTGGCTCCGCTGCGGGTGGCGGAGGTGGAGTTCGGCGAGTGGACGCCCACTGGTCGGCTGCGGCACCCGCGCTGGCGGGGCTGGCGTCCGGACCTCACCCCGGCGCAGATCGGTCCGCCGGACGCGGGCTGACGCGCGGTCGGCGGGCTGACGCGCGGTCGGCGGGCTGACGCGCGGTCGGCGGGCTGACGCGCCGGCAGCTCGCCGGAGCCGTCAGCCGACCGGCCGCCGGACCAGGTACACGAACGACCGCGCCGAGCGCCGCGGCAGCCGCAACGCCGGCCGCAGATGACCCCGGCGGGCGAGGAT
This sequence comes from uncultured Ruaniaceae bacterium, assembly GCA_964564445.1. Classification (GTDB taxonomy): domain Bacteria; phylum Actinomycetota; class Actinomycetes; order Actinomycetales; family Beutenbergiaceae; genus Ruania. Next base: position 1,289 of record CAZMDO010000275.1, read on the forward strand.
CGTGCCCACCACCAGAGCACCGAGCAGCGGGCCGGCGGCGCAGGCAGCCAGGCCGGCGTGCGGACCGCCCCACTCGCACACCCAGCCGATGATCACCCCGGACGCCGCCTGCGCGCCCATGTTGATCAGCACGTACAGGGAGAGCACCCGTCCGCGCATCGCCGGGTCCACGCTGGTCTGCACCAGGGTGTTCGACCGGGTGAGGTAGAGCAGGCAGGTGGCACCCATCGCGAACAGCACCACCAGGAACAGCGCGGTGCTGCCGACCAGCGCCGCGACCAGCTGCAGCACCCCGAGCAGCCCGGCACCGGCCACGAGGGTGCGCAGCCGCAGCCGTCGCGCCCGGCCGGCGAGCATCGCGCCGGTGATCGCACCCAGCGCCAGGGTGGAGGTGAGCAGGCCGTAGCCGCTGGCGCCCAGGTCGATCACCTCGGCGGCGTAGGCGGTGAGCACGGTGGCCATGTTCACTCCGGTGAGGGCCACGAAGCCGACCAGCACGCACGCCCAGAGGATCTCCGGGCGGGCGGCCACGTGCGCCAGGCCGGCCCGCAGCTGGCCCTTGGCACGGCGCACCACGGGGACGGCGAACATCTCCGCCCGACGCATCGAGTGGATCAGCGTGGCTGCGGTGAAGCAGGCGAGCGCGTTGACGACGAACGCCCAGCCGCTGCCGACCAGGGCGATCAGCGCGGCGGCGAACGCCGGACCGATCAGGGCGCCGAGCTGGAAGATCGAGGTGTTCATGCTGATCGCGCGGCGGAGCAGCCTGGGGCCGGCGATCTCGTGCACGAACGCCTGCCGGGCCGGGTTGTCCACCACGATCGCCATCCCGCCGAGGAACGCCGAGAGCAGCACGTGCCAGGGCTGCACCGCCCCGGCGAGCGTGAGCACCCCGACGGCGAGGGTGAACACACCGAACAGCGACTGGGTGATGGTGAGGATGGTGCGCCGGTCGTACCGGTCGGCGAGCACGCCGCCGAACAGGCCGAACAGCAGCATCGGGGTGAACTGCATCGCCACGGTGAGGCCGACCAGTGCGGCCGAGCCGGTGAGCTCGAGCATCAACCAGTCCTGGGCCACCCGGGCCGCCCAGCCGCAGGTGCTGGTGAGCAGCTGGGCCTGCACGTAGAGGCGGTAGTTGCGCACCTTGAGCGCGTCCACCAGCCCGGTCTCCGACGACGGCGCAGCCTGGGCGCTGCGGTGGCCTCGCCGGGACGAGAGGGTCGTCCAGGCGGGGCGCGTGGTCGCCAGCCGCACCATCCTGCTGGGCCGGGGCGTGGTGGGCGGGGTCCCGGGCTCGCCGAGGTGGCGGTGCCGCCGGGACGGGCGCACCTTGGCCGGTCGGTTGCTGCGCCGGGCCCGGATGCGCTGCGCACGTGCCTCGCGGGCGGAGGGCGTGCGCGTCCCGTGGGTGGAGGGCGTGCGCGCCTCGCGGGCGGAGGCGGCCGTGCGCGCCTCGCGGGCGGGCGCCGCGGCGGGGCGCTCAGCGGACGTGGTCGCGGTGCCGGGGTGCAGCGGGTCGGTGCGAGGGGTGGTGTCGGTGTCGAGTTCGGTGGCAGTCACGTGTGGGGTCGCGGAGTCAGGAGTGTCGTCGGTGGAGGTGGGCGGACAGGTCGGAGCCGAGCTGGCCGAGTGCACGAAGATCCCTGCCGATAGCTGGAGGTGCGGGCGGGTGGATGGTGGTGCAGCTCCCACGCTAGGCATCCCAGCGTCATTTATCCAACCTATCGCGCCTATAAGTGCCATTGCGTCTCACAATGACCGGTCCTACGATGGTCGAATCGATACGACGAGGAGACGATCCCTTTGTTCGACCCGGTCCAGCTTCGAACCTTCCTCACCCTCAGTGAAACTCTGAACTTCACCGCGGCCGCGGCCCGGCTGGGCATCAGCCAGCCGACGGTGAGCCAGCACGTCGCCCGGCTCGAGCGGGCAGCCAGCCGTCGTCTGGTGCAGCGGGACACCCATGAGGTCACCCTCACCGACAACGGGCAGGCGATGGCGGGCTTCGCCCGGACCATCCTGGCCGCACACGACCAGGCGGCGGCCTACTTCACCGGGTCGGCGATGAGCGGGCGGCTACGGTTCGGCGCCGCGGACGACCTGGCTCTCACCCAGCTGCCCCGCATCCTGCGCGACTTCGGTCAGCTGCACCCGAAGGTGACGATGGAGCTGACCATCGCGCAGTCGCTGGTGCTGCACCGCCGCCTGCTCGCCGGCCATCTCGACCTGGTGTTCATCAAGCAGAACCCTGGCGAAGGTGTGGGCCGGCGCGTGCGTCGGGACCGGCTCACCTGGGTGGGGCTACCGGGCGCGGGCCTCGGCGACACCGACATCGTGCCGCTGATCACCTACCCGAACCCGAGCCTGTCCCGGGACAC
>CAZMDO010000276.1:0-3665 GCA_964564445.1 uncultured Ruaniaceae bacterium
AGCGGCACGCCGTCGTAGAGCACCCCGGTCCAGGTCGAGGAGTCGCCGGTCACGGTGGCGCTCGCGGCCGGGGCCACCCCGCGGGTGATGGACAGCTCGCCATCCCAGTGCAGCCGGTAGGTGTACTCGGGGCTGCCCGGGGTGCGGCCGTCGTGCAGCCGCAGCTCCAGCTCCACCGGTGGGTCGAAGGCGATCGCCGGCGCCATGGTCAGCATCGACTGCACGATCGCGTCCGGCGTGAGGCCGCACCCCTCGGGCCGCCACACCGGTGAGGCCTGGGCCCACCGCCCCAGGGAGTCGAACACCGGGCGTAGCCCCTGCCCCCACGCGGTCACCCGGTAGGCGCCACCGCGCGCCGGTGCCGGCAGCTGCACCCGTTCGACGAGCCCCACACTCTCCAGCTCCCGCAGCCGGGCGGTCAGCACCGCCGGGGTCACCCCCCGCACACCCTGGGCCAGCTCGGTGAACCGCTTCGGCGCCAACATCAGTTCCCGCAGCACCGGATAGGTCCACCGGTCACCGAGCAGCTCCATGGCATGCGCCGTGGCACAGGCATCCCCATGGTCGGAGTAGGCACGCTTGACCGGCATGCCGCCATCATCCCACATAACTATGGACAACGTAGTGACCACTATGTTAGACATAGCCAGCCGCAGTTCCCGACGCCGACGGAGCCATCGTGACCACCGAGTCCTCATCCACCGCCCACACCGCGCCCGCCGTCAGCCACGGCACCGTGACCTCCGCGGACGGCACCCGCCTCGCCTGGAGCCGGCAGGGCTCCGGCCCGGACCTGGTGATGGTGCACTGTGTGGCCGTCTCCCGCCGGACCACCCCGCAACCCACCCTCCCCGAAGCGCTGGCCGAGCACTTCACCGTGTGGACCTACGACCGCCGCGGAACGGGAGAGAGCGAGACCACCCCGCCCTACGCCGTCGAGCGGGAGCTGGAGGACCTGACCGCCATCATCAGCCTCGCCGAGGGCCGCCCGGTGATCGGCTACGGGTTCTCCTCCGGCGCGACCCTGCTCCTGCTGGCCGCGCTCGCCGGCGTGCCGCTGGCGGGGCTCGCGCCGCTGGAACCACCGCTGATGCCCCAGGACGATCCCGACCACCGGCTGCGGGCCGAGGCCGAGCGGCAGATGGCGATCAGCCACAAGCACGCGCGCGACTGGTTCACCACCGAGATCGTGGGGGTGCCCGAGGAGGTGCTCGCCCAGCTCCCGCCGCCCAGCGAGGAGGACCTGCGGAACACACCGGCGATCCTGCACGAGCTCACCTTCCTGCCCGGCACGCCCGCCCAGCGGTTCGCCCCGATCACCACCCCGACCGTGGTGATCGCCTCCGAGGCCACCGATCCCGGCATGCTCGCCGGGGTGAAGGTGCTCGGGGAGGCCATCGGGTCCGCATCGGCCGCGATCGTGCCGGGTGAGTGGCACGGGGTCGACGACGCCACGCTCACCGCCACGATCCGCGACTTCGCCGCCGGGCTGGGCTGACCGGCACGGCCAGGAAGCCACCGGTCGGGCACACAGCCGCGCGGCCCGCGCCCAGGGCGCACCAGGGTAGCCCTGCTGGTCCCAGGACGACCAGAGGACTACCACAGCCACGGCCGCCGGCGCACGGTGGGGACATGACCACCACACTGATCACCGGGGCCAACAAGGGCCTCGGCAAGGAAACCGCCCGCCAGCTCCTCGCCGCCGGCCACACCGTCTACCTCGGCGCCCGGGACGAAGGGCGAGGCCGCGCCGCCGCTGAGGAGCTCGGCGCCCGATTCGTCCAGATCGACGTCACCGACGAGCGCTCCGTCGCTGCCGCCGCACAGACCATCGCCGGTGCCGGCGGCCTGGACGTGCTCATCAACAACGCCGGCATCGAACCCCGCCTGGCCGGCAACGCCATCCCCACCGCCGCCGACGAGACGCCCGGGCTGCTGGCGCAGACCCTCGCGACCAACGCCCTCGGCACGCTCCGGGTGCTGCACACCTTCCTGCCGCTGCTGCAGCAGTCCAGCGCACCGGTCGTCGTCAACCTCAGCAGCGGACTGGCGTCGCTGTCCACCCTTGCCGACCCGGACAGCCCAACGCACTTCTACCCAGGAATCAGCTACCCCGCGTCCAAGGCGGTCGTCAACGCGATCACCATCCAGTACGCCAAGCAGTACCCCTGGCTGCGGATCAACGCGGTCGAACCGGGCTTCACCGACACCGCGCTGAACGGGCACACCGGCACCCAGACCGTGCAGGAGGGTGCCGCGATCATCGTCCAGATGGCCCAGGTCGCACCCGACGGCCCCACCGGCAGCTACCGCTCCGTGCGCGGCCCGATCCCCTGGTGAGCAGCACCGGCTGGCAGAATCACCCCCGATGAGCAGCACGGAGAACCGGCTCGGTGAGTTCCTGCGGGCTCGCCGCGACCTGGTCAGCCCGGAGAGTGCCGGCCTGCCGGTGACCGGCCACCGCCGGGTGCCCGGGCTGCGCCGGGAGGAGGTCGCGATGCTCGCCGGCATCAGCGCGGACTACTACCTGCGGCTGGAGCAGGGCCGCGACACCAGCCCCTCGCTCTCCGTGCTGGAGTCGGTGGCCCGCGTGCTCCAGCTCGACGACGACGCCACCGCCTACCTGCTCAGCCTCGCCGAGCCACGCCCGCGACGGCGGCGCCCACCCCGGCGGGAACAGGTGCCGCCCGGGGTCGCCATGCTGGTCGGCACCCTCGACCTCCCGGCCTTCGTCGAGGGCCGCTACTTCGACGTGCTGGCGGCGAACCGGCTGGCCGCCGCCCTCTCCCCGCGCCTGGTCACCGGGGCGAACCGGCTCCGCGACGTGTTCCTCGACCAGGCGGAGCGGGACCTCTACCCCGACTGGGAGGGGGCCACCGCCCAGCTCGTCGCCGGGTTCCGGCAGTCGGTGGGCACCAGCACCGACGACCAGCGGTTCATCGACCTGGTCGGCGAGCTGTCCCTGGCCAGCCCCCGGTTCCGGACCCTGTGGGCACGCCACGACGTGCGCACGCGGGAGGGCGCGCCGATGGTGCTCGAGCACCCCCAGGTCGGCCAGCTGCGGCTGTACCGGGAGAAGCTGGCGATCAGCGGGGCGACCGGGCAGATGCTCGTGCTCTACCACGCGGACCCGGCGAGCCCGGAAGCGGAGAAGCTGCGTCTGCTCGGAGCGCTCGCCGAGCCGCCGGCCACCGCCGAGCCGTCCCAGGGCGCACCACCGCCAGCCACCGGAGCGTCCGGTGCCCGAGGTGAGGACCGCGAGCAGTAGCCGGTCAGCGCCGCAGCTGGAACCGCCGCCCGGTGATCTGCTCCACCTGGATCGCCACGAAGGTGCCCTTCCAGCCCTCGGTCCAGGTGGCTGGCAGCCTGGCCTCCGCCACCGCCTGCTCCGCACTGGTGCCCAGCACCCGCGCCGGCCCCCGGGCCACCACGCTCGTCGCCGTGTCCGGACCCACCTCGTCGGTCTCGAACGCCACCCCGTCACTGAGGTGCACCCCGAGCAGCTTGGACCCCTCCGCGGTGCGGAACAGCACCCGGTCGCCGTCCACCGCCGCGTTGATCGGCACGATGTTCACCTCATCGGCCATCCGGTAGGCCAGTCGCCCGAAGCTGCAGCCGCGCAGGAACGCCCAGCACTCCTGCTCGCTCAGCTCGGTGATCCGGTC
>CAZMDO010000277.1:0-3661 GCA_964564445.1 uncultured Ruaniaceae bacterium
GCTAAGGAGCGAATGACATGACCCGGCGCAAGACCCTAGAAGCACTGACAACGATCGCCGCAGTGAGCCTGCTGCTGAGTGCCTGCGGCGGTTCGTCCGGTTCCGGGGGAGAACCGGCACCGACCGGCTCGCCGGGTGCGTCGTCTTCAGCGGAGGTGCCGCAGATCGACGCCTCATCGTTCACTGCCGACTTCTCCGTGATGGAACAGCTCACCGATCTTGCGGCCCAGGGGGAGGGGATGATCGGGGTGCTGCTGCCGGACACGACCACGTCGACCCGGTACGTGCAGTACGACGAGCCGTACCTCACCCAGGCGTTCGAGGCGGCTGGGCTCAGCGACGACCAGTTCAAGATCGACAACGCCGACGGCAGTGCCGCCACGATGCAGACGCAGGCCGAGGCGGACATCAACGCGGGGGCATCGGTCCTCCTGGTGGATCCCCTCGACGCGGGCAGCGGTGCTGCCATCGAGGCCCAGGCGGAAGCCGCAGGCGTCGCGGTGATCGACTATGACCGGCTCGTCACCGGTGGTCCCGAGGACCGCTACTACGTCAGCTTCGACAACGTGAAGGTCGGCGAGCTGATGGGGCAGGGTCTGGTCCAGTGCATCGAGGACTGGCAGGTGTCAGACCCCCAGGTGCTGATCATGGACGGCGACCCGACGGACAACAACGCCACGTTGTTCAACAAGGGCTACATGAGCGTGCTGCAGCCGATGTTCGACGACGGCACCTACACCAAGGTCGGTGAGCCGGCCGGGACCTGGGACCCGCAAGAGGCTGCCACCACCTTCCAGCAGCAGCTGACCGCGCACCCGGAGATGAACGCGGCGATCACGCCGAACGACGACAACGCCAACGCCGTGATCTCGATCCTGAAGTCCGATGGTGTGGGGCCGAACACGTTCCCGACCACCGGGCAGGACGCCTCCCTCCCCGGCCTGCAGAACATCCTCACCGGGTACCAGTGCGGCACCGTGTACAAGCCGATCTACCTCGAGGCCCAGGCCGCTGCCGCTCTGGCGATCTACCTGCGCGCCGGCGTCAACCCACCTGACACGCTGGTGAACGACACCACCACCGACACCACCCTGGACGCCGACATCCCGTCCGTGTACGTCACCCCGATCTGGGTCACGTCGGACAACATGGCCGACACGGTGGTCGCGGACCAGACGGTGACGGTCGACGACCTGTGCTCCGGTGACGTGGCCTCCGCCTGCGAGGCCGCCGGGATCAGCTGACCGTGGCCGAGACGCCGGGCGCCGGGACCGAACCCGGGGCGCCCACGCTGCTGCGGCTGACCGGGGTGTCCAAGTCGTTCGGTCCGGTCCAGGCGCTCAGCGACGTCAACCTCGATGTCCCGGCCGGCGCGGTCACCGCGCTGGTCGGGGACAACGGGGCAGGAAAGTCCACGCTGATCAAGTGCATCTCCGGCATCAGCCCACCGGATGCGGGAACGATCGCGTGGAAGGGCGAGGATGTCCGCGTCGACAGCCCGACCGTGGCGAACGACCTGGGCATCCAGACCGTCTACCAGGACCTCGCCCTCTGCGACAACCTCGACATCGTGCAGAACATGTTCCTGGGCAGGGAGCGGCTGCGTCGCGGTCAGCTGAACGAGGTGTCGATGGAGCGGGCGGCCGCGCAGACCCTCAGCGAGCTGGCGGTGACCACCGTCCGGTCGGTGCGCCAGCTCGTTGCGTCCCTCTCCGGAGGCCAGCGCCAGTCCGTGGCGATCGCGAAAGCCGTCCTCTGGCGGTCCGAGCTGGTGATCATGGACGAGCCGACGGCGGCCCTCGGGGTGGCGCAGACCCGGATGGTGCTCGACCTGGTGCGCACCCTGGTCGAGCGGGGACAGGCGGTGCTGCTGGTCTCGCACAACCTGCTCGACGTCTTCGAGGTCGCCGACCGGATCGCGGTGATGCGGCAGGGGTACCTGGTCGACGTCCGCCCTGCCGCGCGGACGAACCAGGCGATCGTGGTCGATCTGATGACCACCGGTGAGACCAGCCGCACCGTGGAGGAGACAGCATGAGCGCGCACGTGGGGCCCACCGGCCCGACCAGCCATCCCGAGCAGCTGGGCGTGCGGGAGTACGTGCACCTCGCCTGGCAGCGGATCCGGGGTGGTGAGACCGGGATCCTGCCGGTCCTCGGCGGCTTCATCCTGGTCTCGGTCATCTTCCAGACGCTGGACCAGCAGTACCTCACCGCCGGGAACCTCATCAACCTCCTGGTCCAGTCCGCAGTGTTCATGCTGCTCGGCATGGCCGAGGTCCTCGTCCTGCTGCTCGGCGAGATCGACCTCTCCGTCGGGTTCGTCGCCGGCGTCTCCGCAGTGGTGCTCGCCTGGCTGGCGCAGCCGCAGGTGGGCTGGCCGTGGTGGGCGACCATCCTCGCCGCGCTCGCCGTCACCGCACTGATCGGGCTGCTGCAGGGCACGCTCGTCACCCGCATCGGGCTGCCCTCGTTCGTGGTCACCCTCGGCGGGCTGCTGTTCTGGAACGGGGTGATGCTGTTCGTGCTCGGCAACGGCGGCGCCATCCTCATCCGTGACGACGTGCTCGTGCAGATCGCCTCCGGCACCCTCAGCCGCGCGGTCGGCTGGATCGTCATGGTCGTGCTGGTGGCCGCCTGGTCCGTGGTCATCTGGCGGCGCGACGCACGGCGGCGCAGCTCCAGCCTGCCCGCACCGCCGGTGGCGTTGACCAGTGCGAAGATCGTGGCCGCCTTCGCCGGCGGCGCCGGTCTCATCCTGCTCGCCAACGTCGATCGCGGCATCCGCGCCCCGGTGTACGGGCTGCCGTGGGTCGTGCTCGTGGTCCTGGCCGTGCTGCTGGTCTGGTCCTTCTTGCTCGGCCGACGCCGGTTCGGTGTGTACGTGTACGCGGTCGGCGGCAATGCAGAAGCCGCACGGCGGGCGGGGATCAACCTGGCCCGCATCCGCACCGCCGGGTTCGTGCTGTGCTCCTTGACCGCTGGTATCGCGGGCATCGTCTATGCCTCCCGGCTGCGTTCCATCTCCACCTCCATGGATGGCGGCACGCTCGTGCTGTACGCGGTCGCTGCGGCGGTGATCGGCGGCACGAGCCTGTTCGGTGGCCGGGGGAAGGCGATCCACGGGGTGCTCGGCGGGATTGTGATCGCCGCGATCAACAACGGCATGGGCCTGCTCGGTTTCAGCGCAGCGGCCAAGTACGTCGTCACCGCCGTGGTCCTCGTGGTGGCCGTCACCATCGACGCCCTTGCCCGCCGGCGTCAGGCGGGCTGAGCCGCGCGAAGGCCCGCGGAGCGAAGCATGATGCCACCCGAAGCCAGCGACTCGTGCGCGCCGTGATCGCTACCCTGTGGCCATGGGAGTGCTTCGTCGAGAGTGGCCAACCCTCACACGACACGTGCTCTTCAACACCCTCGCCAGCTCCGAGCTGGTGCCGTTGGATCTGCGCTGGCTCGTGTACCGGGCCCTTGGTGCGAATGTGGCCCGGTCGCGGATCCATCCTCACATGTGGGTGGGCAGCCGCAACTTCACGATCGGCAAGGGTACGTTCGTGAACCACCACGTGAGGTTCAATACGTCTGGGTCGGTCACTATCGGCGAACGTTGCAACATCGCCACCGATGTCTCCTTCGTCACGCAGTCGCACGAGCTGGGCACCTCC
>CAZMDO010000278.1:0-3660 GCA_964564445.1 uncultured Ruaniaceae bacterium
CCCTGAACGGCGAGATCACCGCCCTGGAGACCGAGTTCGCCCAGAAGGTGGTCGCCGGCCTGGAGGCCGCTGCGGTGCCGGTGACCGAAGCGGACCTGCTCACCGGTCTGGCCGAGGACGCGGTCTCCGCCCTCGCCCAGGCCGCCGCCGACCGGGGCACCGACGGGCACCTGGTCACCCTCCAGCTGCCCACCGCTCAGGCCCTGGTGGCCCAGGCCGGCAACCGCACGCTGCGGGAGCAGGTGTTCACCGCCTCCCTGCAGCGGGGCACCGGGGTGGATCCCGACTCCGACACCCGCGCCATCATCGTGGCGCTGGCGGCGAAGCGGGCAGAACGCGCCCGGCTGCTCGGGTATCCCCACCACGCCGCCTACGTGGCCGAGGGTGGCACGGCGACGACCACCGAGGCGATCAACGCGATGCTCGCCCGGCTGGCCGGGCCGGCGGCGGACAACGCCCGCGCCGAGGGCGCCGAGCTCGCCCAGGCGCTCGCCGCGGACGAGCCGGGGGCCGAGCTGGCCGCCTGGGACTGGACCTACTACGCCGACCGGGTCCGCCAGCAGCGCTACGCGGTCGACGACGCGGCGCTGCGGCCCTACCTGGAGCTCGACCGGGTGATCCACGACGGCGTGTTCTACGCCGCCGGCCGGCTCTACGGGCTCACCTTCACCGAGCGGGAGGACCTGGCCGGGTACGCCGACGGGGTCCGCGTCTGGGAGGTGTTCGAGTCCGACGGCACCGGGCTGGGCCTGTTCGTCGGCGACTACTACGCCCGGGAGGGCAAGCGCGGCGGCGCCTGGATGCACAACCTGGTGGACGCCGCCGACCTGCTCGACCAGCGGGCAGTGGTGGTGAACAACCTGAACATCACCCGCCCCGCGGCCGGGCAGCCGACGCTGCTGACGTGGGACGAGGTGATCACCGCCTTCCACGAGTTCGGCCATGCGCTGCACGGGCTGTTCGCAGCCGGGCGCTACCCGTCGGTCTCCGGCACGAACGTGCCCCGCGACTTCGTCGAGTACCCCTCCCAGGTGAACGAGATGTGGGCCTGGCACGCGGACGTGCTGGCCAGCTTCGCCCGGCACCACGAGACCGGCGAGGTGCTCGACGCCGACACCCTGCAGCGGCTGCGGGACTCCCAGTCCTACGGCCAGGGGTTCGCCACCACCGAGTACCTGGCCGCCGCCATGCTCGACCAGGCCTGGCACCAGCTCACCCCGGAGGAGGTGCCCACCGAGGCCGGGGCAGTGGAGGCGTTCGAGACCCAGGCGCTGGCCGGCATCGGTCTGGACAACCCGCTGGTGCCACCGCGCTACCGCTCCACCTACTTCAACCACACCTTCGGCGGCGGCTACGACGCCGGCTACTACTCCTACATCTGGAGCGAGGTGCTGGACGCGGACACCGTGGAGTGGTTCCGCCAGGAGGCGGCCACCGACGGTGACGGCGGGCTGAACCGGGCCGCCGGCACCCGGTTCCGCGAGGCGCTGCTGGCCCGCGGGCACACCCGGGACCCGCTCGCCTCCTACCGTGACCTGCGTGGTCGCGACGCCGTCATCGACCCCCTGCTCGAGCGCCGAGGACTGGACACATGACCGACGAGAACCGTACGCCCACCGCCGCCGAGCTGGACGCGGTGGCCATCTGCCGCGAGCTGATCCGCATCGACTCCTCCAACTACGGCGACGGCTCCGGCCCGGGGGAGCGGGAGGCCGCCGAGTACGTGATGGGCCTGCTCACCGAGGTCGGCTACGACCCGGTCTACTTCGAGTCCGCCGACCGGCGCGCCAACGTGGTGCTGCGCATCCCCGGCGCGGACCCGACCCGGGCGGCGCTGGTGGTGCACGGCCACCTCGACGTGGTCCCCGCGCAGGCTTCGGAGTGGAAGATGGACCCCTTCGGCGGCGAAGAGATGGACGGCATGATCTGGGGCCGCGGCGCCGTGGACATGAAGGATATGGACGCGATGATCCTGGCCGTCGTCCGGGACATGAAGCGGAGGGGCTGGCAGCCGCCACGGGACCTGGTGGTCGCCTTCTTCGCCGACGAGGAGCACGGTGGCACCTACGGCGCCGGCTGGGCGGTGGACAACCGGCCCGAGCTGTTCGAGGGCGCCACCGAGGCGATCAGCGAGGTCGGCGGCTACTCGGTGGAGGTGAACGGGCGGCGCGCCTACCTGCTGCAGACCGCGGAGAAGGGCATCGCCTGGCTGCGGCTGCTCGCCGACGGCACCGCCGGCCACGGCTCCCAGATCAACACCGACAACGCCGTCACCCGCCTGGCCGAGGCGGTCGCCCGGATCGGCCGGCACAGCTGGCCGCTGAGCCTGTCACCTACGGTGCGCGCCCTGCTCGACGGCGTGGCCGAGCTCACCGGCACCGGCTACGACCCCGAGGACCGTAGCTCCATCGAGGCGCTCGCCGCCTCCCTCGGTTCGGCGAGCAAGTTCGTCAACGCCACCCTGGCCGCCAACGCCAACCCCACCCAGCTGGACGCCGGGTACAAGGCGAACGTGATCCCCTCCGGTGCCGAGGCCGTGGTCGACGTCCGGTTCCTTCCGGGTGAGGAGGAGCAGACCCTGCAGACGATCCGCGAGCTGGCCGGCGAGGGCATCCGGCTCGAGGACGTGCAGCGCAACATCGCCCTGGAGGTGCCCTTCGGCGGCGACCTGGTGGACCGGATGGTGGCCGCCCTGGACGCCGAGGATCCCGGGGCCGTGGTGCTGCCGTACATGCTCTCCGGCGGCACCGACAACAAGTCCCTGGCCCGGCTGGGCATCACCGGCTACGGGTTCGCCCCGCTGCAGCTGCCGCCCGAGCTGGACTTCGCCGGCATGTTCCACGGCGTGGACGAGCGGGTCCCGGTGGACGCTGTGCAGTTCGGGGTGCGGGTGCTGGAGGGCTTCCTGCGCACCTGCTGACGGCGTAGCGCACCCGGCCCCGGGCGGCCCCCTGGTACGGAGGTACTTTCCTCCCACGGAGGCACTTTCCTCCCACCGGAGGCACTTTCCTCTCACAGAGGTACGCGAATCGCACCTCAATGAGACAAAAGTGCCTCGGTGCCTGTGCCGCGGTGCGTGATGTGCCTGGGCGAGGGTGGGGGAGCGGCGGTCCAGGTCACAGGGTGCTGCGCACGCGGATGATCTTCCGCCGCAGCCATACCTTCCGCGCACCACCGATGGCGATCCGGTGCCGGGCGAGCTCCCAGCGGCCGTGCTCCGCCTCGTCGGTGAGCAGCTGGCGCAGCTCGCCCCGCTTCGTGGTCGGGGGCAGGGTGAGGACCCGGAACTCGTACGCGGCCTGGGCCGGCGCCGGGTGCGCGGTCGGGATCGCCATGGCAGCACGATAACGAGCGCACCTGGGGGCGTCGAACACCCGCGCCGCCGCGCCGCACCACCGCGGGCGAAAATGGCTCTCCCCAGGCACAGGCCCTGGTGCTACCGTCACCGTATGGCTACCGACCCGCGCGCCGCCCTGGACCGACTCTTCGCGGCCTTCGAGGAGCACCTGGACGCTGTCGAAGCGCTCCAGGACGACGAGGCACCGGTCGTGCTGGCCACCGCCGACTCCCTCGCCGAGGCGTTCGAGTCCTACGACGAGGCGCTGTACGAGGAGTACGGCGTGGACACCCCGCTGGTGGTCTACGACGGCGACGACGAGG
>CAZMDO010000279.1:0-3648 GCA_964564445.1 uncultured Ruaniaceae bacterium
CGCGACGAATGGGTACTTGCGCATCCTGGGCTCCTTCGCTCCGTCAATCTGTCGTCCCACCGCGGGTCGCCGCGATGGTGGTGTGGTGATCTCGCCCTGGAGCGTCCGTCGTCTCCCGGAACGAGCGGCCCCTACTCTCGTTGAGTTTGAGACTCGAAGTCAAGCCGACGATGATCACGATTCGATCACGACGACGGAGGGTCGGCTTCGATGTGACCTTTCGTTGGTATCACGTCGTTGTTAGCGTGCGCATCCGGGTGCTGCACCGGAGCATCGACGGGCTGCCCCGTGCTGCCGTTTGAGTTTGAGAGGCAAAGTCAGCTGGAGCGGCGGCAGGTCGGACGGGGATGCTGCGCCGCTGGCGCTGTTGGCCGGGCAGGTGCGTCCTCGCCGCGCCGGCCGTGTTCCGTGGCAAGAAGTTGTGGAAGGTGTCACCCTGGAAGCACGCCAGTGCGCCTCATTCGACGCTCTTCATCGACGCAGAGTTGGAGGTTTCCCACAAACGACCACCCCAGAAGTGATGGCATCCCTAGCGCGGCAACCTACGGTGCCGTAGCCTACGCTGGCGTAGGTTGCAACGCGCAGGCCATCCCCCACCCAGAAGGAGTTCGGTGTGATCACTACCGACACCACCGGGGCGATCCCCCCAGTCGGAGACACGGATGACGATCTCATCCAGCTGCTCACCCCCGAAGGCGAACGCGTGCACCACGAGGCCTACACACCGCGGATCGACGATCTCGACCGCGCGGCGCTCGAAGGTCTCTACCGTGACATGGTCCTGGTCCGTCGTTTCGACACCGAGGCCACGTCCCTGCAGCGCCATGGGGAACTCGGCCTCTGGCCACCGTGCCTGGGGCAGGAAGCCGCCCAGGTCGGCTCGGGCCGAGCCCTGGCGCGTCAGGACTACGTCTTCCCGTCCTACCGCGAGCTCGGCGTCGCCTGGACCCGCGGTGTGGACCTGCGCAAGGTGCTGCACCAGTTCCGTGGTGAGGACCACGGCGGCTGGGATCCGGCGGAGCACAACTTCCACCTGTACACGCTCGTGATCGGCTCGCACACGCTGCACGCCACCGGCTACGCCATGGGCATCCAGCGCGACGGCGACGTCGGCACCGGCGACCCCGACCGCGACCGCGCCGTGGTCGCCTACTTCGGCGACGGTGCCACCGCCCAGGGTGACGTCAACGAGGCGCTGACGTTCGCCGCCGTCAACGATGCCCCGGTGGTGTTCTTCTGCCAGAACAACCACTGGGCGATCTCCGAGCCCACCTCCCGGCAGTCCCGGGTGCCGCTGTTCCACCGCGGCCGCGGCTTCGGCATCCCGTCGGTCCGCGTGGACGGCAACGACGTGCTCGCCTGCTATGCGGTCACCCAGGAGGCGCTCGAACGGGCCCGCAGCGGTGGCGGCCCCACGTTCATCGAGGCGCTCACCTACCGGATGGGTGCGCACACCACCTCCGACGACCCCACCCGGTACCGCACCCGGGCCGACGAGGAGGTGTGGCGCCGCCGCGACCCGATCGACCGGCTCGAGGCGCTGCTGCGCGCCGAGGGCACCGCGGAGGACTTCTTCACCGCGCTGGCGGCCGAGGCGGACGAGCTCGGTGAGGCCGCGCGCAGCTACTGCCGCGCCATCGAGGTGCCGCCCAGCAGCCGGATGTTCGAGGACGTGTACGCCACCGAGCACCCGCTGGTGAGCTCCGAACGGGAGTGGTTCGCCGAGTACTCCGCGGGCTTCGAGACCGAGGAGGTCGCGCGATGAGCACGATGACCACCCCCACGGCCGACACCCAGCGGCTGGCGATGGCCAAGGCGATCAACCTCGGTCTGCGCCGGGCGATGGAACGGGACCCCAAGGTGCTGCTGATGGGTGAGGACATCGGTGCCCTCGGCGGCGTGTTCCGGGTCACCGACGGTCTGCAGAAGGACTTCGGCGGCGACCGCGTGGTGGACACGCCGCTGGCCGAGTCCGGCATCGTCGGCACCGCCATCGGACTGGCCGTGGCCGGCTACCGCCCGGTCTGCGAGATCCAGTTCGACGGGTTCATCTTCCCCGCCTACGACCAGATCACCACCCAGCTCGCCAAGCTGCACTACCGCTCCCGCGGACAGGTGCAGGTGCCGGTGGTGATCCGGGTGCCGTTCGGCGGGGGCATCGGCGCCGTGGAGCACCACTCGGAGTCCCCGGAGGCGCTGTTCGCGCACACGGCGGGTCTGCGCGTGGTCAGCCCGGCCACCCCGGCGGACGCGTTCACGATGATCCAGCAGGCGATCGCCTGCCCGGACCCGGTGCTGTTCCTGGAGCCGAAGGCCCGCTACTGGGACAAGGCCGACGTCGAGGTCTCCGCGGCCGACCAGGTCACCGGGGGCGAGACGGGGCTGAACACCGCCCGGGTGGTGCGCCAGGGCAGCGACGTCACCCTCGCCGCGTACGGGCCGAGCGTGGCCACCGCGCTGCGTGCCGCCACGGCCGCCGAGGCCGAGGGGCACAGCCTCGAGGTGGTGGACCTGCGCACGATCTCCCCGATCGACATCGACACCCTCGCCGCCTCGGTGCGCCGCACCGGCCGGCTGGTGGTGGTGCACGAGGCCCCGGTGTTCTTCGGTGCGGGGGCGGAGATCGCCGCCCGGATCAGCCAGGAGTGCTTCTACCACCTGGAGGCACCAGTGGCCCGGGTCGGCGGGTTCCACGCCCCCTACCCGGTGTCCAAGCTGGAGCACGAGTACCTGCCGGACCTGGACCGGGTGCTGCACGCCGTCGACGACGTGCTGGCACACTGAGCGCACCGACCCGAGGAGAGTGCCTGATGCCGCAGCACGTCGAGTTCCGCCTGCCCGATGTGGGTGAAGGTCTGACCGAGGCAGACATCGTCGGCTGGCTGGTCAGCGTGGGCGAGACCATCACGGTGAACCAGAACATCGTCGAGATCGAGACCGCGAAGAGCCTGGTCGAGCTGCCCAGCCCGTACGCCGGGGTGGTCACCGAGCTGCTCGTGACCAGCGGGGACACCGTGGCGGTCGGCACGCCGATCATCCGGATCGACACCGACCCCACGGGCACCGCCAGCGGGGAGGGCGGCGGTGGGGCCGCGAGCGGGGAGGGTGGCACCAGCGCCGCGAGCACGACGGCGGAGCCTCCGTCCGCTGGCGAGTCACCCGAGCAGGAGGGCAGCGGGGGAGTGCTGGTGGGCTACGGCACGTCGCGCGCCGCCGCCACCCGCCGACCGCGCCGGCAGGCTGCTGGTGCGGGGGCTGCCGCGGGTGCCGCTGGCGCCGATGCGGCACTGGCTGCCGACGCCGTGCAGGCCAGTGCCGAGACCGGCCCGGGCCCGGCGGCGCAGGCCGCGCCCTCCCCGGCCCCGCCCGCCTCGCCGACCGAAGCTGCTGCCCCGGTGAGCGACCCAACCCCGGCGAGCCCCGCCGTCGACGTGCGGGTGCTGGCCAAGCCGCCGGTGCGCAAGCTGGCCAAGGATCTGGGCATCGACCTGAGCCGGGTGCCGGCGACCGGGCCGGGTGGGATCGTCACCCGCGCCGACGTGCTCTCCGCGGCGGAGCGGTCCGCCCCCGAGCGGCTGGTGAAGAAGGCCGACGACGACCGGCCGTGGCTGGACGGCGGCACCGTCTCCGCCGACGGCCGGCAGACCC
>CAZMDO010000280.1:0-3648 GCA_964564445.1 uncultured Ruaniaceae bacterium
CTTCGGCGCCTCCCTCACGGCGCCAGCAGCTCGGGCTCGGTGGCCGCGCGCACCTCCTCCTCGGTCACCCCCGGGGCCACCTCTCGCAGCACGAGACCCTGCTCGGTCACGTCGATCACGGCCAGGTCGGTGATGATCCGGTCCACCACGGCGCGGCCGGTCAGCGGCAGGCTGCACTCCTGCACGATCTTGGCCGAGCCGTCCTTGGCGGTGTGCATCATCAGCACGATCACCCGCTGGGCGCCCTGCACCAGGTCCATCCCGCCGCCGGGGCCCTTGACCATCTTCCCCGGGATCATCCAGTTCGCCAGGTCCCCGCGGGCGGAGACCTGCATCCCGC
The DNA here is from genome assembly GCA_964564445.1 of uncultured Ruaniaceae bacterium. GTDB lineage: Bacteria > Actinomycetota > Actinomycetes > Actinomycetales > Beutenbergiaceae > Ruania. The sequence continues at coordinate 341 of CAZMDO010000280.1, forward strand.
CGAGGATGGCGGCGTCGATCTTCCCGCCCCGGATCATCGCGAAGCTGGTGGCCGAGTCGAAGAACGCCGACCCGGGCAGCACCGTCACCGTCTCCTTGCCGGCGTTGATCAGGTCCGGGTGCACCTCCTCCTCCCGGGGGTAGGGGCCCACGCCGAGGATGCCGTTCTCGGACTGCAGCACCACGGTGCGCCCGGCGGGCACGTAGTTCGGCACCAGCGTCGGCAGCCCGATGCCGAGGTTGACGTAGGCGCCGTCGGAGAGCTCCTCGGCGGCACGGGCGGCCATCTGCTCACGGGTCAGTGCCATCGCTCAGCCCTCCATCCGCACGGTGCGCCGCTCGATGCGCTTCTCGATGTCGGCACCGACCGGGACCACCCGGTGCACGAACACCCCCGGCAGGTGGATCTCGTTCGGGTCGAGCCCGCCGAGCTCGACCAGCTCCTCCACCTGGGCGATGCAGGTGCGCCCGGCCATCGCGGCGAGCGGGTTGAAGTTGCGGGCCGTGGCGTTGAACACCAGGTTCCCGGCCCGGTCGCCGCGGGCCGCGTGCACCAGGGCGAAGTCGGTGCGGATCGCCTCCTCCAGCACGTACTCCACCCCGTCGAAGAGGCGGGTCTCCTTCACCGGCGAGGCCTCGGCCACGCTGCCGTCCGCGCGGTAGCGGCGCGGCAGCCCGCCCTCGGCCATCTGGGTGCCCACCCCGGTGCGGGTGTAGAACGCGGCGATCCCGGACCCGCCGGCGCGCAGCTTCTCCGCCAGCGTGCCCTGCGGGGTGAGCTCGACCTCGAGCTCACCGGTGAGGAACTGCCGCTCGAACTCCTTGTTCTCCCCCACGTAGGAGGAGGTCATCTTCGCCAGCCGTTCGGCGCGCAGCAGCACGCCGAGCCCCCAGTCATCCACCCCGCAGTTGTTGCTCACCACCGACAGCCGGCTCGCCCCCTGGGCCAGCAGCGCCTCGATGAGGATCATCGGGTTGCCGCACAGGCCGAACCCGCCGACCGCGATCGAGGCGCCGTGCCCGATGTCGGCCACGGCCTCGGCCGGATCCAGGACCACCTTGTCGATCCCGGCGCTCAACGTCGTGCTCATCGCCACTCCCTCCTGCGCGCCGTCGTCGACGACGACCCGCCCCTCCATCTTGCTATGTGGACACCTGCGGCGCAGCAGTTCGCACAGAACACCGCGATCCGCGGGACAATGGCGGTACCGACCGACCCCGAGAGCGCCCCCGTGCCGCGGCACCACCGCGCGCGAGGTGCGCCACAGCGAAGGAGCTAACATGACCGACTCCACAGACGTCGTCATCATCGGCGCGGCACGCACCCCGTTCGCCCGCCTCAACGGTGCACTGGCCTCGCTGCCGGCCACCGCCCTGGGCGCCCACGCGATCGCGGCGGCCCTGGCCCAGAGCGGGCTGGCCGGCGAGCAGGTGGATGCGGTGTACCTGGGCCAGGTGCTGCAGGCCGGTGCGGGGCAGAACCCCGCCCGGCAGGCGGCGCTCGGCGGCGGGGTGGGCCCCCGCGCGCACGCGTCCGCGGTGAACAAGGTGTGCCTGTCCGGGCTGGCCGCGATCGTGGACGCCACCCGGCTGCTGCGCTCGGGTGAGGCGCAGGTGGTGGTCGCCGGCGGGATGGAGTCGATGACCCAGGCACCCCACCTGCTGCCCGGCGTCCGTGGTGGCTGGTCGTACGGGGACCGCACCGCCGTGGACCACCTCGCCCACGACGGGCTCACCGACGCAGTCGAGGCCATCAGCATGGGCGAGCTGACCGAGCGGGGTGGCGGTCCCCCCGGGGTGGACCTGTCCCGCCGGGCGCAGGACGACTGGGCGGCCACGTCGCACCAGCGGGCGGCCGCCGCCACCGAGGCCGGTCGGTTCGCCGCCGAGATCGCACCGGTGACGGTGCACCGGCGCAAGGACGAGGTGGAGGTCGCCGGCGACGAGGGGATCCGGGCCGAGACCACAGCCGAGTCGCTCGCCCGGCTGCGCCCGGCGTTCACCGCCGACGGCGCGATCACCGCCGGGAACGCCTCCCAGCTCACCGACGGTGCGGCAGCGGTGGTGCTCACCACCCGGGCGCGGGCGGAGGCTGCCGGCGCGCGGGTGCTGGCCACCGTGGGTGCCTGCGGCCAGGTGGCCGGTCCGGACAACACCCTGCACCACCAGCCCGCCGCGGCGATCGCCCAGGCGCTCGGTCGGGCCGGCTGGTCCGCGGGCGACCTGGCGCAGGTGGAGATCAACGAGGCGTTCGCGGCCGTGGTGCTCGCCTCGGCCGCCGAGCTCGGGGTGGCGGCCGAGCGGGTGAACCCGAACGGCGGCGCCATCGCCCTCGGGCATCCGATCGGCGCCTCCGGCGCCCGCCTGGTGGTGCACCTGGCGCACTCGCTGCGGCCCGGTGAGCGCGGCGCGGCCGGGCTGTGCGGGGGCGGTGGCCAGGGCGAAGCGCTGCTGCTGCGCGGCGAGTGACCGCCGCCCCTCCACCGCGCACTCCCCACCCCACCCCCACCGCCGCCCGCCCCGCCCCGAGTTGAATCGAATCACTCGGCAGTCGCTGCGACCGCTCGTGCTCCCGGGTCACGTCCCGGCGCAGCGGGTGCCGAGCCGGTCACCGGCTAGCCTGGTGCGCCATGAGCCTGCTGAGCAGCTTCGCCCGCGCCGCCCGCCTGGTCGCCCGGGAGGCGGTGCGCGCCTCCCGACAGGACGCCGGCCGCGGCCGCACGCGCCGACCTTCCACCCGGCGCCGGGCGACTCGCCGCTCGGGCCGCACCCGGGCCCAGCACCCGGCCCCCGAGCAGCGCGCGCACGCCTACCTGGGTCCGCTGCCGCCGCCGGAGTACGCACCGGTCCCCGACGGTGCCCCGGACCCGGGCGAGGTGGTGTGGGCGTGGGTGCCGTACGAGGACGACCCCGACCGCGGCAAGGACCGCCCGGTGCTGGTGCTCGCCGAGCACGAGGGCGGGCTGCTCGGCCTGCAGCTCACCTCCAAGGACCACGACAAGGACGCCGCGCAAGAGGCCCGGTGGGGCCGCTACTGGGTGGATGTGGGCAGCGGTGACTGGGACTCCCAGCACCGCGAGTCGGAGGCCCGGGTGGACCGGGTGCTGTGGCTGCCGCTGACGGCGGTCCGGCGGGAGGGCGCGGCCCTGGACCGGGACCGGTTCGCCGAGGCGATGGCCGCGGTCCGGCGGCACCGCGGCTGAGCTCGACCACTGCCGCGAGGGTGACCGAGGCCACGGCCCGCACCAGCGCGGGCGGCTGCTAGAATCAACGGCTGGACCTGCGACGGCGTGCTTCGTCGCCGCTGGG
>CAZMDO010000281.1:0-3644 GCA_964564445.1 uncultured Ruaniaceae bacterium
CGATCACCCTCACCCCGGCCTGGCTGAAGCTGATCGGGCTGCGGGTGCTCTCCCGCCGGGAGCGCGCCCGGCTCGCCGAGCAGCACGCAGCGGCCGGGACGGCCGGGGCCGCTGCCGCACCGGCCACCCCGAAGCCCATGTCCACCGGCAGCGCCGTCGCCCGCGCGGTGCTCGGCATCGCCGCCCTGGTGGTCATTGCCATCCCGGCCCTGGACCTGCGGCTGAACCTGCCGGACGGGTCCTCCGAACCGCACGAGAGCACCCAGTACCAGGCGTACAGCACCATCGCGGAGAAGTTCGGCGAGGGGATGAACGGTCCGTTGCTGGTGGTGGCCGACCTGCCCGAGGCGGTCACCGAGGAGGAGCTACCGGTCCAGCAGCTGGCGATCGGTGAGCAGCTGATGGCCCAGCAGGACGTGGCCGCCATCGCCCCGTTCGGTGCGTCCGCCGACGGCACCGTGCTCGGCTTCCAGGTGATCCCGGCCGAGGGGCCCACGGCCGAGTCCACCGAGGCGCTCGTGCACCACCTGCGCGCGCTGGACCTGGAGGGAGAGGTGAGCATCGCCGTCGCGGGCCAGGCCAGCGGCAACATCGACATCTCGGACAAGCTGGCCGATGCGCTGCCGGTCTACCTGGCCGTGGTGGTGGGCCTGTCGCTGCTGATCCTGATCGTGGTGTTCCGGTCCATCCTGGTGCCGGTGGTGGCCACCGCCGGGTTCATCCTGTCCTACTTCGCCGCGCTCGGCGGGGTGGTGGCGATCTACCAGTGGGGCTGGCTGCCGGCGATCTTCGGCGTGGAGACCCCGGGCCCGATCCTGAACTTCCTGCCCACCATCCTGGTCGGCATCCTGTTCGGCCTGGCGATGGACTACATGCTCTTCCTCGGCACCGGGATGCGGGAGGCCTACGCGCACGGCGACCCCGCCCGGGTGGCGGTGGCCCGCGGCTTCCGGGCCGGCCGCTCGGTGGTCACCGCGGCCGCGATCATCATGGTCAGCGTGTTCGGCGGGTTCATCTTCGCCGAGTCGGCGATGATCCGACCGATCGGGTTCGCGCTCGCCTTCGGCGTGCTGGTGGACGCGTTCGTGGTGCGGATGCTGATCGTGCCGGCACTGATGCACCTGTTCGGCTCCGGTGCCTGGTGGCTGCCGCGCTGGTTGGACCGCATCCTGCCGGACGTGGACGTCGAGGGCGCCAAGCTGGAGCGGCGGCACCCGCACGCGACCGAGGCTCCCGCGCCTGAGGTGGAGGGGGCGAGCGTCTGAGCCGCCGCCCGGCATCAGCGTCACGCAGTAGCGGATCACTCGTGCCCGCACAGGATCACTCGTGCCCGCTGCTGCCTGACCAGGATCAGGGCGATGTGGTCTGCCAGTCGGTGTCGACGATCTCGTAGGCGTCCGGTGAGGCGAGGTCCAGCACCAGCTGGGTGCGCAGCCCGACCTCCTCGGTGACCTCGTGCCGGGGCCCGTCGGGGCCGCCCTCGGCAACCTGGTACTCGGCACGCAGTGTGGTGCGCAGCTCGATCGCCGCACCGGTGGAGTCCACAACCTCCGGCGGCGTCAGCACGGTCCAGGTCACGGGTTCGAGCGCTACCCCCTCGCCGTCACGATTGGCCCACAGCTGGCACTGGGCCACATAGCTCTCGTCCCGGACGGCGCAGCGGTCGACGGCGTCGCGCACGTAGGCGACGAGCTCGTCGGTGAGTGCGGCCGTGGGCTCCTGGTCCACCAGCAGGCGGGGTCGGCCCGCCTCGCTCGAGGCGACGTCCAGTGTCTGCTCGCCCGCCGCCAGGTAGGTGCCGCCCTCGACGGTGACCGGATAGCTGCCCGGGTACAGCACGATGGCATCCCCGGACTGCCGATCCAGCGTCAGCTCGCCGATCGAGTAGGTAAGACCGGTGGAGACCACGCTCAACCGGGGCACGAGTGCGAGCGAGGTGGTCACCTGCCAGTCCTCGGTGAACGGGCGCGAGCTCTGTGCACGCGCCAGGGTCAGCTCTCGCGTGACGGTCTCCCCGCCGACGGCGTAGCTCACCTGGACCTGTGCGACCGGCCCGGTCTGCGTCGAGTCGATCACGGTGGCCGCGGTGATCGGCGCCGCTCCGGCGAACGCCTCGGCGGTGCGGCCGTCGATCGTCCCCTCGTCCGCAGCGGACGGCAGGGCGGGGACCAGCTGGTTCGCGAGCTCGACGTCCCCAGCGGCGATGGCGTCCAGGTACTCCTGTGCGGCGTCCTCGGCGCTCTCCCGCGCGGCGGTCACCCAGAGCAGCAGGACAACCACGGCGGCGAGTCCGAGCACGCTCGCGCCCACGATCAGCGCCACGCGGCGGGGGGATCGGTCGGTTCGCATCGCGGTGACGATGCCCGAGCCGACGCTGTCCTGTCCACCTGCGGCAGTGGGCACTTCTCCCCTGGGGTGACCACCACCTGCACCGGTCAGCACCAGCCACGGTCACTGCGACGGTTGGTGCTTGACCCCGACCGGCCTACCGCTTCGGCCAGTGCCAGGCGGGCTGGTCCAGCGGCCCCTCCCGGCCGGCGACCACGGTCTCCCCGGCGTCCAGCTGCAGCTCATGATGGATGGCGCCCTCGCCGTCGAGCGCCGCGGCGAGCACCTGCGAGTGGGTGACCACCACCAACTGGGAGTCCTCGGCGGCGCGCCGCATCAGCTCCGCGAGCGCCGGCAGCAGGTCCGGGTGCAGGCTGGTCTCCGGTTCGTTCAGCACCAGCAGCTCCGGCGGCCGCGGGCTGAGCAGCGCAGCCACCCAGAGCAGGTAGCGCAGCGTGCCGTCGGAGAGCTCGGCAGCGCCCAACCCGCGCAACAGACCCGGGCGAGTCAGCTGCACGAGGAAACGACCGCCGTCGACCTGGACACTGACCCTCGCCCCCGGGAAGGCGAGGGACACCGCCTGGTCGATCTCCTCCCCGCGGCCGAGCTCGCGGGCGGTGGCCAGCGCTGCGGCCAGGTCGGCGCCGTCGTGCGCGAGCGCCATGGTCCGGGTGCCGACCTGCGCCTGCCGGGCGGGGGCGGCGGCGTCGGTGCGCAGGTGGTCGTAGAACCGCCACCCGCGCAGCCGTTCGCGCATCGCCACCACCTCCGGAGCGCCGGTGGGGTCCACCACCTCGGAGAGCATCGAGTCGAACGGGCGCAGGGTGGCCACCCTGGACCAGTCCCCGGCGCCGTCCCGCACCCGCACCACCGGCCCGCGTCGCTCGGCCAGCACGGCGCCCGGGCGAGCCAGCGGCCCGGAGAAGATCTGCTCGGTCTTGATCTCCGGGTCGTGGGCGAAGGCCGTCCCGCCCTCTGCGGGCAGGCCCAGGTCGACGGCGTAGCCCAGGTCGTCGTTGCCGGCGAACCCCAGGCGCAGGGCCACCGGGGCGGTGCGTACCGTTCCCTGGGTGGGGCCGTCGCGGTGGCGGGTGCCCTGCTCCGGGCCCGCCCAGAGGGTGGAGGTCAGCCCGCCCTCCCTGGCCAGGGCACCGACCGCACCACCCAGGGCGCACTCGGCGAGCAGCCGGAGCGAGCGGTACAGGCCGGACTTGCCGGTGCCGTTGCCGCCGGTGACCACGGTCAGGCGGCCGAGGTCGAGCACCAGGCTGCGCAGCGAGCGGTAGCCGGCCACGGCGAGGGTGTCGATCATCAGC
>CAZMDO010000282.1:0-3635 GCA_964564445.1 uncultured Ruaniaceae bacterium
CCCCGGCGGCGAGCATGGAGATCGCCATCGGCATGAACACGATCAGCTTGAACGCCGTGGACCAGCGGATCTTCTCCATCAGCACCGCGAACACCAGCCCCAGGGCGGTGCAGGAGAACGGTGCCACCACCACCCAGATGATGTTGTTCCGGATCGCGGTGAACGTGGAGTCGCTGGTGAACATCTCCACGTAGTTCGCCAGGCCCACGAACTCCTCGCCCGACGGGCTGTAGAAGGACCTGATCACGGTGTAGACGACCGGGTAGAGCAGGATGCCGCAGAGGAACACCAGTGCGGGGGCGAGGAACGCCAGCGCCACCAGCACGGAGCGGCGCCGGCGACGGTGCTCGAGGGAGCGTGGTGGGACGCTCCCTCGAGACCGCGCCCCCGCTTCCACGGTGCTCATCGGGCTGCTCTCTCCGGCCGCGACGACGCGGGCCGCGTCACTTGTAGGCGGCGGCCGCAGCGTCCTCCAAGGCCTGCTGCGTGCCCTGGATGTCGCTGGGATCGGAGAGGAACTCGATCATGATCTGCCACTCCCCCTGTCCTTCGGTGCCGCCGAAGGCGCTCGGGGTGAGGTCGGACATGTCGAACCGGAACGTCTCGGCGTTCATCAGCGACTCCGCGATCTGCCGGGAGATGTCGTCCGGGTACAGCGAGGTGTCCACGCCCTTGTTCGGCGAGGTGAGCCCGCCGTTGGGGATCCAGACCTCCGCCGCCTCCGGGGAGGCGAGGTACTGGATCAGGGCGTCGGTGGCCGCGTCGTCGTTGAACGCCACGGCGACGTCACCGCCACCCACGACCGCAGGGGCGGACCCGTCGATGGAGGGGAAGTCGTAGAACAGCGCGTTCCCGCCCACGGTGGAGTTGCCGTCGTCGGTGATGTTGCCGGCCACGAAGTCGCCCTCGTACACCGTGCCCGCGTTCGGGTCGGCACCGAACACCTCGGTCACCGACTCCGGGAAGGTGCGCTGGGCGGCGCCGGGCTCGACCACGTCGCTGCTGAACAGCTGCTGCAGCACCTCGAGTGCCTTGGTCACCGACGGGTCGGTCCACGGGATCTCGTGCTTGGTGAGCTGGTCGTACTTCTCCGGACCCGCGGTGCGCAGGTAGACGTTCTCGAACCAGTCGGTGATCGGCCAGCCGACGTCGGCACCGATGGAGATGCCGGAGTACCCGGAGTCGGTGATCAGCTGCAGCTGCTGCATGAACTCGTCCCAGGTCGTCGGCACGGTCGCACCCGCCTGGTCGTAGATGTCCTTGTTGTACCAGACGGTGGACTTGTTGGATGCCTTGAACCACACGCCGTACTGCTTGCCGTCCACGGTGGCCAGGTCGATCCAGCTCTGCGAGTAGTTCTGCGCCACCTCCTGCTGGGCCGCGTCCGAGAGCGGCACCAGGTCACCGTCGGTGGCCAGCTGCTGCAGCAGCGCCGGCTGTGGCAGGAGCGCCACGTCCGGCGGGTTGCCGCCCTCGATCTGGGTGCCCAGGATCGTGGAGGCGTTGTCGCCGAAGCTGGTGTAGTTCACCGTGGCGCCGGTGTCCTGGGCGAACTTGTCCAGCACCGCCTGGAAGTTCTCCTGCTCGGCACCGGACCAGGAGCCGGCCACCTCGAGGGTGACGCCGCTGAAGTCCTGCTCCGTGCTGCCGCTGGCCGACTCGCTCGCCCCCGCGTCGGTATCCTCCCCACCGCTGCCGCCGCCGGAGCTGCACCCGGCGAGGGCCAGCCCCAGAACCGTGACCGTGGCGATCGGGATGATTCTCCGAGAGCGCATGACCGTGACCATTTCAACCTCCTCGATGTGACGGAGGCGGCGGCGACATCGCCGGGGCCTTCTCCAGCAGGTTAAGCCTGTGCCGCAGGGTGCGCAGGTGCAGCCCGAGCGCCTCCGGCTGCGCGCTGCCGCGCCCTCGGCGCACAATGGAGGCATCTGGATACCACCTGCCCCAGGGACGACGATGACCACCGACGACGAAAAGATGGCTGACCCGGCGTGCGCCAACCCCTCGATCGGGCGTGATGACGCAGCCGCCCGCACGGTCGGCGAGGTGATGATCACCCGACCGAAGACCCTGCCCGCGCTGGCCAGCGTGCAGGAGGCGCGCGAGCTCTTCACCAACCCCAAGGTGCTCACTGCCGTGCTCGTGGACGGCGACAAGTTCGCCGGCCTGCTCGACCGGGACTCGCTGCCGGAGTGGGAACCGGGCGCGGACTCCGTGGGCGTCTACGCCCGCACCGAGGTACCCACGATCACCCCCGACCGCCCGGTGAGTGACGCCGTCGCGCTGATGGAGGGCGAGGACGCCCTGCGCCTGGTGGTGCTGGACGCCGACGGTGCCACCCTGCGCGGTCTGCTCTGCCTGGACCACGAGCGCACCGGGTTCTGCCAGGGCAGCTGACTCCCCCGGCCGGTGGCCCTCAGGCCAGGGTCCGACGCATCACCAGGCGCGGCATCCGGCTAGCCACGGCATCCGTGGTGCCGACCACCTCGAAGCCCACCTTCTCGAACATCGCCCGGGTGCCGACGAACGCCATGGTCCGGTCCATCCGGCCGTCCGGGTCCACCGGGTAGGCCTCCACCGCGGGGGCACCCTGGGCGGCAGCGTAGGCCACCGCGTCGGTGAGCATCCGGGTGCTCACGCCCTGGCCGCGATGCCCGGGGCGCACCACCACGCAGATGATGGACCACACCGGTACCTCGTCGACCGGTCGGATCAACCTGGACCGGGTCAGCTGGGTGATCTCGGCGCGCGGACCGATGCTGCACCAGCCCACCGGCACGCCGTCGGCGTAGCTGACCACCCCCGGCGGGTGCTCCCGCTCGCACAGCCGCCGCATCGCCTGCTCCCGGTCACCACCGCCGAGCTCCTCGATCTCCTTCGCCGGCAGCCGGTAGGAGAGGCACCAGCAGTGCCGGGCCCGGCGGTTGCGGTTGATCACGTCGGCGAAGTCCTCGAACCGGTCCGGGGTGACCGGATGGGTCTGCCAGGTCATGGGCCCCATTCCACCACTCCCGCGGCGCCGCCACTACCGTGGGCCGCGATGCCGCTGCATGACTTCTCGCCTCCCGCCACCCTGACCAGTCGACGCCTGAGACTCGAGCCGCTGCGCACCGAGCACGCCGAGGAGATGGTTGCGGTGCTCACCGATCCGGAGCTACACACCTTCATCGGCGGCGAACCGCCGACGCTGGAGGACCTCCAGGGGCAATACTCACGGCAATCCATCGGCCACTCAGCCGACGGTAACCAGCTCTGGTTCAACTGGATCCTGCGCCGCGAGGACGGGCAAGTGATCGGCACCGTCCAGGCGACGGTGACCGAGACCGGGACCGGGCTGAGCGCGGACGTCGCCTGGGTGGTCGGCACCGCGTTCCAGCACCAGGGCTTCGCCCGCGAGGCCGCCGGCACCATGGTCACCTGGCTCCTGAAGCAAGGGGTGGGCGAGGTGGTGGCCCATGTCCACCCGGACCACCACGCCTCCGCATCGGTCGCCCGAGCGATCGGACTCACGCCCACCGAGACGATCGTCGACGGCGAGGTCCGCTGGCGGGGCTGATCGCTTGCATGGCCACCGCGCAGGCACCCACACCCGCGCGCGGCGCTCAGGTGCTCGCCCGCACCACCAGCTTCGC
>CAZMDO010000283.1:0-3632 GCA_964564445.1 uncultured Ruaniaceae bacterium
CGCCCGCCCGGCCCGCCGCGGCCGCTCCGGTCGCCGCCACCGGACCAGCCGCCACGCCCGCCCGGTCCGCCGCGCCCGCTCCGATCGCCGCCACCGGACCAGCCACCGCGCCCGGAGCGACCACCTTGCCCCGGTGCGCTCACCGTGCCACCTCGGCTTCGCCGTCGAACGCAGCGCCCTGCTCCAGGCGCGCACCCCGCGCCCAGTCCGCCGCGGACATCCAGCCCTTCCCTGGGGGTGCCACCCGGTCGAGCAGCACCGGGTGGCTACCGGTGCCGACCAGCACGGCCTCGCCGGTGGCGTGGATCTGACCCGGTGCCAGCGCGTCGGCGTCGCGGTGCGGGCGCACCGGCCCGAGCTTGAACCTGCCGCCGGTGAGCATCGTCCACGCCCCCGGGGCGGGGGTGCAGCCGCGGATCCGTCGGTCCACCACGTGCGCCGGAAGTGCCCAGTCCACCTCCGCATCGGCGCTGGTCAGCCGCGGCGCGAGGCTCACGCCCTCCGCGGGCTGGGGCAGCGGGTCCGATGCGCCGGAGGCGAGGGCGTCCAGCGTGGCCACGAGCAGCGGGGCGCCCGCGTGGGCGAGCCGGTCGAGCAGGTCGCCGCTGGTGTCCCGCGGCCGGACCGTCTCGGTCATCGTGCCCAGCACCGGGCCGGTGTCCAGCCCGGCCTCGATGCGGAAGGTGGTCGCACCGGTGATCTCGTCACCGGCCATGATCGCGTGCTGCACCGGCGCTGCACCGCGCCAGGCCGGCAGCAGGGAGAAGTGCAGGTTGATCCAGCCGTGCCGGGGCAGCTCGAGCGCCGGTGAGCGGATCAGGGCCCCGTAGGCCACCACGGCGACCGCCTCCGGGGCCAGCTCGGTGAGCGCGGCGAGCGTCTCCTCCTCGTGCGGTCGGTTCGAGGTGAGCACACGGAGGCCGGCGGCCTCGGCGGCGGTGTGCACCGGGCTCGGGGTGAGCACCCGCTTGCGGCCGACCGGCGCCGGCGGACGGGTGAGCACGCCGACCACGTCATGGTCGCTGGCCAGCAACGCCTCGAGGGAGGGCACCGCCACCGCGGGCGTCCCCGCGAACAGAACACGCATGGTCGCAAGTCTAGGAGCACGGGCGGGGCGGCCGGCGCCTCGTGCGCAGCCTGGCGCCTCGGGCTCAGCACGGTGTCTCGTGCTCAGCGCGGCAGCGCCATGCCTGGCGCCTCGGGCTCAGCGCGGCAGCGCGATGCCGAGCCCGCGCAGCCACGAGCGGGCGTCGGCGGCCCCGACGAACACGTGCGCGTGCCACCCGGCCGCCCGCGCGGCAGCCACGTTCGCCTCGGAGTCGTCCAGGAAGGCGGTCTGCCCGGGGGTGAGGTCGAACATCTCCTCGGCGCGAACGAAGATCGCCGGGTCGGGCTTGGCCAGCCCTTCCCGTCCGGAGACCAGCACCTCGGTGAACGTGCCGATGATCGGCGCACCGGTGGCGGCGTGGTGGAACGTCTCCGCCGACCAGTTCGTCAGCCCCACGGTGCGCACCCCGGCGGCGCGGACCTCCTCGACCAGGTCGCTCATCCCGGGGACCGGGCCGGTGAGCGAACGGTGGTAGTCGCGCAGGTAGGTGTCCAGGTGCCGGACGTCCTCCCCGAGCTCTGCTGCCACCTCCGCGCGGATGTCCGCCCAGCGGGCGCCGGCGTCCAGCCGCCGGTTCACGACGGCGAACCCCACCCTCTCCAGCAGGTCGTCGGCCTGCTCAGGGGTCAGGTCGTCCGCCCACACCTGCCGTGGGTCCCAGCCGACCAGCACCTGGCCGAAGTCGAGCACCAGCACGTCGATCGCAGTCATGGCACCAGCCCACCACACCGCGGGCGACGGCGGAGCGCGCCGTGGTCCCGGGCGTGTCAGTGGGCTGCGGGCTGTGCGGGATCGGTGGGTGGTGCGGGTGTGAGCCTTTGGTGCGGCACTGGGCTCCGCGTGCGCGGCGTGCTGGGTGCGGGCTGCGCCAGCCCGCGTGCGCGGCGTGCTGGGTGCGGGGTGCGCCAGTGCGCGTGCGCGGCGTGCTGGGTGCGGGGTGCGCCAGTGCGCGTGCGCGGCGTGCGGGGCGCGCGGGCGGCTCCCGCGCGGTCGCGAGGAGGCCGGCGGTCAGGTGAGGCGGTCGGGGTCCACCCGTACCCGGACCACCCCGGCTTCCTTCCGGGCGCTACGGATGGCCTGGCCGTGGGTGAGCGCGCGGACCAGTGCGGCACCGCGGTCCCGCGGGACACGCGCGAGCACCTGCACCTGCGCCTCCTCCCCCGGTGCGGAATCGGTGAGCGGTACCGGACCGAGCAGCACGGCACCCTCAGGCAGCTCGAGCCTTCGGGTGAAACCGCGCACCGCGGAGGCGTCGCCGGTGACGGCGGCCATCCGCACGGCCGGCGGGAAGTCCAGCTCGGTGCGCTCGTCCAGCTCCCGCTCGGCGAACCCGACCGGGTCCCAGCGCACCAGCGCCTGCACCGGTGCCGGGGCCCCGTGCCCGAGCAGCATCACCCGGTGCTGCGGCCGCACCAGCGCCGAGGCCCGCATCCACCGGCGGAGTGCCTCGATGGCCGCGCCCAGCTCCGGGCGGGAGGTGAGCACGCTCGCGTCCAGCAGCAGCGCGGCGGTGTAGCCCCCCTCGGCCAGTGGTTCCGCCCCCGGCGTGGCGACCACGAGCTGAGGTGAGGTGTCCACGCCGGGCAACACTCCGCCGTCGGCGCTGGAGGTGCGCACCAGCACACCCGGGAACGCCCGGCCCAGCTCCTCCGCAGTGCGCCGCGAGCCCACGCGCGCCGCGCGCAGACCAGTGTGGTCGCACTCCGGGCAGCGCCAGTCCAGCTGCACCCGCGCGCACCAGGTACAGCGTGCTTTCGCGTCGCTCCGGTCCAGGGCGAGCGGCCCGTGGCAGGACGTGCACCGCGCCGGGGTGCGGCACCGGGCACACGCGACGACCGGCAGGTACCCGGCCCGGGGCACCTGCACCAGCACCGGTCCGTCGTCCAGTGCCGCACGCAGCATCCGGATCGCGGTTCCTGGGATGCGCGCCCGGCCCGCCGCACCCTCGCGGTCAAGGTCCACGTCGGACGGCGCCTGCACCCGCGGCGTGCGCTCGCGCACCACGGCCCGGGGCGCCTGCAACGACCGGGCCCAGCCGTCCCGTACCAGCAGCTGCGACTCCGGGGTTCGGACGAACCCGCCGACCAGCGCGGCCGCGTCACAGGCCGTCGCCCGGAGCGCGAGGACCTCCCGGATGTGCGGGTACGGCGCACGAGGCTCGATGTGCAGGTCGTCACCGTCGTCCCAGCAGACCACCAGCCCGAGCGTGCCCACCGGCGCGAACGCGGCCGACCGGGTCCCGATCACCACCCGGGCCTGGCCGGTCAGCGCCAGCAGGAACCGGCGGTACCTGGCGCCGCGCCCCTGCTCCGCGGTGAGCACCACGTGGTCCAGGCCAGCCGCGGTCATCACCTGGTCGAGTTGGTCCACGTCCCGCTGGTCCGGCAGGCAGACCACCACTCCCCGACCGCTGAGGCACGTGGCCGCAGCCGCAGCGGTGATCGCGTGCGCCCAGTGGTTGGCAGAGACGGCTTGCGGTTCGGGTGCAGTGCTGGCCTGCGGTTCGGGTGCGGCGCTGGCCTGC